>WFRA01000022.1 GCA_015486775.1 Kiritimatiellales bacterium
AACCCTCCACCCCCGCGCCACGGCAAACTTCCAGAAACTTCCAATGGTTGGAAAACGCGCTTGCCTCTTTCGTCACGCTCGAGAGTTTGATGTCCATCGCCACGACATCGATCCAATCCACGACCTGCTCCAGCTTTTGCGGCAGGTCGCCGGACGTTTCCAGATAGATGCTGCGCCCGCTATCCACCAACCTTGGAAAAAGTTTTTCCAAAAACTCCACCTGGAGCAGCGGCTCGCCGCCCGTAATGGAAATGCGCCGATTTTCATTTTCCGCATCCAAAGCTTGGATCAACTCCATGACCTGCTCGACCGAAAACGGGTTGGGAATGGATTCAAAGCTTCCAGACCCCGGAACTTTTTCGACCTGCACAAACTCCGTTTTTTCCACCACCGTATCGCAATAGAGGCACGCGCGATGGCAACCGCAGAAGCGAACAAACAGATGCCGCTCGCCGACCTGCGGCCCTTCGCCCTGGATCGAACTAAAGATTTCTGATAGGTAGGCTTTCATATGAACCGAAGAATATCGAATATGGAATAATGAATCACGAAGGATTTCTACATCGTCGTAAAAAACGCTACAAGGTCGCTGAACGCCTCAAAGTTTTCTGTTGCCTCAAACCCTCGTGCCTCGCCAAATCCATAGTGGACAAATGCACTTTTTATCCCCGCATTCTTTGCCGCCGACAAATCGGTATAGTGGTCGCCCACCATCCAAGCCTTGGAATGCTCCATCCCCGATTCTTCCAAACAGTGGAAAACGCCATCGGGCTCCGGTTTCAGGTTCGCAACATCGCCCCCGCCAATGACGGTGGAAAAAAAGCGGTCGACTTCAAAATGCTTAAGGATCTCCCGGCTGGGATCGCCCGGCTTGTTGGTGAGCAGCGCCAGCGTGTGGCCCGCTTCGGCCAGTTGGCGGAGGCCATCCACCACCCCAGGGTAGCAGGTGGTGTGGACAGTCAGGTGCGAGAAATAGTATTCCTTATTGATCCGCAACGCCTCCTCCACATCTACTGCGGCACCCTGGAGCGAGCGCTCCACCAGCTTGCGCACCCCATTGCCGACATAGCCCCCAATCGTCGCCGGCGGCAACGGGTCCAAGCCCAAGCTTTTCCGCATGTGGTTGATCCCCTCCGCTAGGTCGGCCCGCGAATCGATCAACGTTCCATCCAAATCAAAAACAAGTAATTGCGGCTCCATCCAGTAACTCCTATCAAAATTGATTTTTGGTCAAACGAGGTATCATTCTATGATTTCAGCCGATTGACTATTCTAAACTGCCTCGAACCGAACCCACCGCATCGACAGCAACGAAAATCGCGACCGGCGTACGAAGCTACGTTATCCCGAAGCATTGCGCAGAATAAAACACCGCTTTCACAGGCGTTTCAAGAGGCACCGGAAAAAGGCCGAGTTAGTTTTTGACATTGCCCGGGGCGGCGGTTAGGTTTCCCGATCATTTTTGGAACCCATACGACGGAGATTTACCTATGTCCATGCACAGCAGCTTGAAAGGCGCGGCCAAGATCCGCACGAAACGCAACGTACTCAAACGCTTCGAACGGGTCGAAGTCCTGAAGAAAGACGGAAGGTGGCAGGATGGCGACCGGGCGCACGGCCTGCCGAAAACCAAGTCCGAAGGCTAGTTCGGAACCTGTTTGTTTTTGAAGCACTCCCGGCCTGGCCCGGAGTGCTTTTTTATTGGATCGATCCATGCCTCCCCCCGCCCCCATCCGATTGCAGAAGTATCTGGCCGACTGCGGGCTCGGATCGCGCCGGTTTTGCGAAAAGCTGATCGTCGCCGGGCGCGTGTCGATCGACGGCCAAACCGTCACCGAGCTGGGCACCAAGGTCGATCCCGCCACCCAGAAGGTGGTGTGCAACGGGCAGGCGGTGGCCAGAGAACCGACCGTCACATTCCTGCTCAACAAGCCGCCGAAGGTGATCTGCACGTCCGACGACCCACAGGGGCGCACCACGGTGCTCGACCTGCTCGACAGCCTGCCCGAGCGCGTCTACACCGTCGGCCGCCTCGACTTTATGAGTGAAGGGTTGATCATGGTGACCAACGATGGCGACTTGGCTCACTCGCTCATGCACCCGCGCCACCACATCGAAAAAGTCTACAAGGTCTGGATCGACTCGCCCCTCGGCTACCACCAGCTCAAGAAAATGGTGCGCGGCATTCCCAACCAGGGCGAAACCCTGCGCGTGCTCGACATCGACGAGGGGCGCCCCGCCCGCAAGGGCATCGAATACACCATCACGCTGGGCGAAGGGAAAAACCGGCACATCCGCCGCCTGATGGAACACTTCGGCAAAAAGATCTTCCGCCTCATGCGCATCTCCATCGGCCCGATCCGGCTCGACGGCCTCAAGCCCGGCGAATGGCGCCCCGCCAAGCCCGCCGAGCTAAAGATTCTCCGCAAGGCCATCGCCGAAGCAAAAGCAAACAGGTAGCTTCCCGCCCTCCCCGGTGACGGGGCGGGGACGAGTTCGGGGAACGACCGAACCAATCAAGGAATGATCGGGAGTACTAGACCGCCTCGCCGCGCAGGGGGATGTTGCGCTTGTAGAGGTTGATGTAGCGCTGGATGCTGGTGGCCAGCTCCTTCTGCTTGTTGCCCTTGGCTATCTTGAGCGCGCTCTTCGCCCACCCGGAGGCATCGGAAAACTGCTGGAGTTCGGCATGGGCCGCGCTCAGGAGCACTAGGGAGAGCGCATCGCTGTGCCCTGTGATGTCGAGCAGCTTCTTGGCATATTCCAGCGCTTCGGGGCCATTGCGTTCATCGGGGTTTTCGTCGGTTGCAAAAATAAGGATCAGCTCCCTCAGCGCCGCGGTATCGCGCGGATTGACGTGCAGCCGACGGAGTGCCTTTTCGCTCTTGGCGTCGCCAATGTCCTTGTCCAGCTCAAAGTCGATATCGGACAGAGCCACCAGCTGGGGGTCAAACTCGATCTTTTCCTCCTCAAATTTTTTCTGAAGGAAGGGTTTGTCGATCGCGTTGCCGTAGGCCTCCTCCGAGGTGATGATCCCGCGCTTGACGAGGCTGAGCAGGTCGTCGGCAAAAGTGCACATACCAACGTTGCGACCCGTCTGCATCAGGGAGGTAATCTGGTGGGTCTTGCCTTCGCGAATGTTGGCCGCCACGGCCGGCGTGACCACAAGGATCTCGGCGGCGGCGATGCGCCCGCCCCCGACCCGCTTGCAAAGGGTCTGGGCAATCACACCCTTGAGGGAGTCCGCGAGCATGGTGCGGATCTGGTTCTGCCGGTCGGCCGGGAACTTGTCGATAATGCGGTCCACGGTGGTCGCGGCTGTGTTCGTATGCAGGGTTCCGAAAACTAGGTGCCCGGTCTCAGCGGTCTCGATGGCGATCTCTATCGTCTCGAGATCGCGCATCTCCCCGACCAGAACAATATCGGGGTCTTCGCGCAGGGCGGCACGCAAGGCGTTGGCGAAGCTCTTGGTGTGGACATGCACCTCGCGCTGGTTGACCAGGCAGCCGAGCGAGCGGTGCTTGAACTCGACCGGATCCTCGATCGTGATCAAGTGCTGCCGGCGCGTGCGGTTGATCAGGTCGACCATGGCGGCAAGCGTGGTGGATTTTCCGCTCCCGGTCGGCCCGGTAACGATCACCAGCCCCTTGTTCAGAAAGCAAAATGAACGGATTCCTTCGGGAATGTTGAGCTCCTCGAAGGTGGGGATGCGCGACGGGATCTGGCGCATGACGCAGCCGATCCCCTCGTGGTCCATGAAGATATTGACC
>WFRA01000023.1 GCA_015486775.1 Kiritimatiellales bacterium
ATATACATCCATCCGTTCATTGGGCGGAGATCGACAGAGCATTTTTCGCTAGCGCATGCAAAAAGGAAACAGTCATGGGAAAAAACAGCGCATTGCCGGAGGGCTCGGGGGTTTGGCCGGTCATGCTCACCCCGTTCACCCAAGACGGCGAAATCGATTTCAACGCCCTGTCCAGCCTGGTCGAATTCTACATTGGAAACGGGGCAAGCGGTCTTTTTGCCAACTGCCTCTCCAGCGAGATCCAGAAACTCTCCCCGGACGAAGTCCTCGCCCTTTGCCGGAAAACGGTCGAATACGCGGGCGGGCGCGTGCCGGTTGCAACTGGTATTCCGGACGGCTCCATCCAGAAACTGGCGGATTTCGCCAAGCGGGCCATGGACGAAGGCGCCGCCTGCATCGTGATCTCCACCAACCAAATCGCACTGGAAGACGACTCGGAGAGCATCTGGAAGAGCGGCATGGAAACCCTTATGGGCTTGACGAGGAACATTCCCTTGGGAACCTACGAATGCCCCGTTCCGTACAAACGCCTGCTCTCGCCGGAACTCTTCGAGTGGCTTGCGCTGACCGGACGGATAAACTTCCACAAGGACACCTGCTGCAACCTTCGCCTGATCCGGGAAAAGCTCTCGGTCTCCGCCGGCACGTCGCTCCGCTTCTTCAACGCGCACCTTCCAACCCTCGTCGGCTCCTTGGAAGCGGGTGGCCATGGCTACTCGGGCGTGGACGCGAATTTCTTCCCGGAACTCTGTGTCTGGATCTGTGAAAACCATTCGGATGTCCCCCGAGAGCGCCTTCGCGAAACTATTTCCTTTCTGGGAAATGCTTTGGAGGCCTACGGCGGGTTCTACCCGCGCTCTGGCAAGGCCTTCCTCCAGATGCGCGGAGTGGGGATGACGAACTATTGCCGCCGGGAAGTGGCTGCCTGCACACCGGAAAAGCTGCAAAGCCTCGAAAACCTCCTGCGGTGCCCCGGGCGGCGCAACGCCCGGGAAGCACTCGCCTGACACCGGGAAACTAGGCGGATGCGGTGAGCTTTTCGGACACGGCGACCTGAATGTCGGTGGAGGTCTGGGCGGCAAATTTGAAGGTTACGTCTTCGACCCCGAAGGCCTTGCTGATCGATTCAAGCGTGGCGGAGGCCGATTTCTGCACGTCGGACTGGATGTTGTTGATCAGCTCCAGCGCCTGTTTCTCGGCATGGCCCTTGGCGGCATCGACGAGCCGGTTTTTGTCCTCCTCGGAAAAACCGCTGCCTAGGAACCCGTTGAGCAAATCGGGCAGCAGCCAGGGGAGCAGCTTGGAGCCCTGCTCGTCGTAGAAGCGGATGTCGCGGATGTTCACCTCGAAGTCGCAGGGGGGCATGGTGATGGAATAGGCGGATTCGCCGGTTTCGACAATCTCGAAGAGCGGACTCTGGAGGTTGTAGCGAAAATCGATCACAAACTCGAAGATCATGGCCATCTTCTTCTTGCTGAGCATCCAGGTGAGGTAGCGCGTGCCGAACTCCCCCCAGGTGTGGTCGGTCTCGGTGACAATCTCCTTGGTCATCACCTTGTAGGCCGAGAGCTGGCCGATGGCGCGCAGCTGCTCGATGCTGGACAAGACTTGGACTTCCCGGGCGGGCTTGTTCCGCCTCGACTTGAGCCAAAGCCACAATGCGCCGACCGCAACCAGCGCAACAACGATACCGATAAAAAAAGCTTCCATGGCGATCTCCCAGTTCCGCGCAGAGGCTATCGACCCGGACAGGCCAAGTACAGGCAAATCGAACAGCTATCCAGACAGCAGGGTATGCTATTTCTTGCCCATGTCGCAGATGTTGCAGGAGCTGCAATCGAGGCCGGCGGGCTTGTAGGATTTTCCCTGCGCCTTGGCCTTGCGCATGTTCAGGACATTCATGCCGGCCAGAAAGAGGCCGAGGATGATGAAGGCGCCGGGCGGCGAGGTCATCAGCATGAAGTCGGTGCTCCAGCCGGAGATGAGCTTGACCTCGAAGAGCGATCCGCTGGCCAGGAATTCGCGGGTTCCACCCAGGGCAACGAGCGCGAGCGTGAAGCCCAGCCCCATGCCCAGCGCGTCGAGGATCGACTTGCCCACCCCGTTTTTGGAGGCGAAGGCTTCGGCGCGGCCCAGCACGATGCAGTTGACCACGATGAGCGGGATAAAGATGCCCAGCGCGTCGTAGAGCGCCGTCGGCGCATACGCCTGCATCGTAAGGTCGATCACCGTAACGAAGGTGGCGATCACGACGATGTAGACGGGGATGCGGATCTTTTTGGGCACGATGCCGCGAATGGCCGAAATCACCACGTTGCTGCCGATAAGCACGAACATCGTGGCCACGCCCATGCCGAGGCCGTTGGTGGCGCTGGAGGTCACCGCCAGCGTCGGGCACATGCCGAGTAGCAGCACCAACACGGGGTTTTCCTTCCAGAGGCCTTTACTAAATTCCTTCATTGCAGACA
>WFRA01000024.1 GCA_015486775.1 Kiritimatiellales bacterium
CGTCGGCGAGTACGAGGCGGCCTTCGGCGTCGGTGTTGAGCACTTCGATGGTTTTGCCGTTGTAGGCGCGGACGATGTCGCCGGGGCGGGTGGCGCGGGAACCGGGCATGTTTTCGGCGGCACCGAGAATTCCAACCACTGGAACTTCGGGGTTCATGCGGGCGACCATCTGCATGGCGGCGAGTACGGCCATGCCGCCGCATTTGTCGTAGCGCATCCAGCCCATGCCTTTGCCGGGCTTGAGCGAGATCCCGCCGGAGTCGAAGGTGACGGTTTTGCCGACGAGTACGATAGGCTTGGCGGTCTTGTCGGTTCCGGCGTGTTTGAGGATAATCATGCGGGCATCCTGCGCGCTGCCCTGGGCGACGGACAGGATGGCGCCGCACCCTTTTTTCCGGAGTTCGGATTTGCCGAGGATCTGGCAGGAGAGCCCGTTGGCCTTGGCCATGGATTTGGCCCAGGCGGCGATCTTTGCGGGGGGCGCCTCGTTGCCGGGCAGGTTGGCGAGGTCGGCGGTGGAGAGCAGGGATGCGCCTTGGGCTTCGGCGTGCTTGATGGCGGTGCGGTCTTTCACCGCACCGGCAAAGACGAGGGTGGGGGCGGGCTTCTTTTTGGCGTCGGTCTTGAAGGTGGAGAATTCGTAGGTTCCCCAGCAGGCACCGCGCCCGGCGAGCAACTGGTAGTCGGATTCGGAAAGCTTCTTGAGCTTGATGGTCGATACCATGGCGAAGGATTTGAGCCCGGCGGCGCGCCCGGCACGCACGGCGGCACCCGCGGCTTGCTCGATTAGCCCGTTATGAAAATTCTTCGCGTCGCCGATCCCAGCGGCAATCAGTTGTTTTCCAGCCCTTGGAAAGAGGGTGACCTGCCCGGCCTCGCCCTTGAAGGCGGAAGTTTTGACCAGCGCGGCGGCTTCTTTTTTGAGCTTGCTGTTCCCGGCGGGAAGCAGGGGTTCCGAACCTTGGAAAAAAACGATAAGCGCGTCTTTTTTCTGTTCGGCCAGCGGGGTGGGGGAGCTTTTTATTTTCATGGATTTCCTTTTTGAACCGCAGAATATCGAACAGGGAAGGGCGTTCTTCTCCTCCTTGTTCGCTATTCGATATTCATCTGTTCGCTACTTGGCGTTCTTGAGGCCTTCTGGGATTTTTGCCTTGGGGTTGGCGGGGCGGCCGTTGACGGCGAAGCCGGAGAGGGCAATGGCTTCTTCGATGTTCATCGCCCGGATGGTGCTGCTTTTGTAGCGGACGCTGAGGGTGCGCTTGGGGATATCGAAGGAGCTTTCGACGATGCCCGGCACCGCCTTGAGCTTTTGCTGGAGGTAGGCTCCCGCAGCGGGCGTGGCCATGTCCGGCACGTGGTAGTCGGTCGAGACAATCTCCTTCCGGAAGCACCAGAACAAGAAGGTGGGCTTGGCATCCTTTTCGGCCTTGTCGGCACATCCGCCCAGCAGGGGGGCGGCGGCGAGGGCAATCAGCAGTATCTTTTTCATATGCGACCTTTTGCGGTTGGGTTTAAAAAAACAGGTGGACTATAGTTTATGCATGTAGGGGTATCTATAGATTTCTTTCCACTTTGGCGGGTTTTTGAACCCTTCCTGCATGAGGTAGCGGTAACGCTGGATGGTGGCGACGAGCTCGGGGAAAATGTTTTCGAAGAGATAGGCGAACTCGGCATAGTTGGCTTCGGCCTTCTGGAAGTCGCCCTGAAGCTGGTAGGCGAGCCCTAGCGAAACCATGGCGGAGGGGCTGTCGGGATATTCCTTGCGGACCTCCTCGAAAAGTTTCGCCGCCTCCTTGTATTTCCCGTCCCGCAGCAGCAGGTTGCCGGTCAGCAGCCGGGCGCGGGCGGCTTGGTCGGGGTAGTGTTTTATGACGACGATGCTGTTGGCGAGGGTTCCATTGCCGTCCCCGTCGGCATAGGCGGTGTTCATCCGCATGAGCAGGTCGGCCAGGGGCGGGGGGCGGTGCAACTGTTTGTAAATGGCATGGACTCCGAAAATGGCGAAGAGGGTGACCACCACCACGGCAAGCTCGAACCAGTCGGAGCGGCTTTTGCGCAGCGCCTTGAAGAACCAGCCGGAGATGCCGCCTTTGCCGTGGCTACGGTAGTTGTGGTTTTCCTGGAGGTTGATGACATATGCAGCTGTGACGGAATCGATCGGCAGCGTGCCGCGCTCCTCCAGGGAGAGGGTGTGCCATTCGACCAGCCCCTTGAGGGTCACCTGCGAAAATTCGCGGACTAGCGTGCCGTTGGGGTCGGCGGTTTTGAGGGTTTCGAACACCAGCAGTTGCTGGAGCAGGGGGAACGAGCGGTCGTCGAGCGCGGATTTTCGCCAAGAGAGCACACTACGGCCGTCCGGCAGCTTTCCGGATTCGCGGATGCGTTCGAGCACGAGGTTTTTCCGGTGGAGCGGGAGCTTTTTCCAGAGCAGGGGAA
>WFRA01000025.1 GCA_015486775.1 Kiritimatiellales bacterium
GGCAGTTTTGCGCCATCGACCAAGCTGTCCACTTTTTCCCAGTCGCTGTTGAAGGGATAGACCGCTTCGGGATGCTCGTACCGCTTGCCGTAGAACCACAGCTTGACGACCCGCGATCCCATGGCGAGAATCTCGTCGGCACCTTCGTTCAGGTTGTCTTTCTTCGTGTGGTAGTAACCCCCATGGACATGGGTCGCCCCGATTATATCGGGCAACATCGCCGTTTCCCCATGGGAAGCTTTTTCCGGTGCCATCTGCTTTTCTCCAGCCATGCCCAATCCTGCAACCCCCATTAAAACCGATACAAAAATATGAATGCTTTTCATGCTCTCCTTCTTTCTTGTTGTTGATCTAGTTCACCAGAAACTCCTGCAGGTAGCCGCACGCCTGCGACTCCGTTCCGTCGGGCCGGATCAGCCAAAAGCCGCGGCAATCCCCGTTTGAGGATACCGGAGGCGTGACGCTGTCGTTGGCACGTTCGTTGTCGTAGAGTTGCCAGAAAAGGACATAGGGGCACTTTTCCTCGAGTCCGATGGTGACGGTGTTGGTTACGACGGTCCTGACCTGCTCTTCCGTGAACCCGTTCTCGGGGATGCCGTATTCCCCCAGATAGACATTGTCGTTTCCGAAGGCCTCGCTGTCGGGCATCATGCGCTTTATGTACTGGATGGCGCGCCGGAGGGCTTCCGGATCGCCGGACAGCGCGGGGCCGAGGCAGGTGTCGTAGCACGAGTAGGAGACCAGATCCAGGTCGGTGTGGGGCAGCACCTCGTTCACCATGTTGGGCTGGCCGGTCGTTAGCGTGTTCTTGACAAGGTTGATCTCCGCGGCGTGGTAGACGAAGACATTCGTGGCGCAAACCTCTTTGCGGGCGCGGGTCACGCCCCGTTGCCGGGCATTGAGCCATTCGGCCATTCTTTCGTGAACTCCCGGATCCGCCGGGGTGCTTGCGTCCGTATTGCCCCGGGTGTGCCAGTCGCCTTCATGGTGCTGGAGGATAAAGGTCTTTCCGGTTCCCTCGTACCTTTGCAGCAACGCCTTGGCGAATTCGTAGAACTCGTCCTCTTCCGCATCGATCTGGGACTGGCTGATGGCATCCTTCCAGTAGTACGGATTCGAGCCGCCGACATGCGATGTCACATTCATCACGAAGGTCTTGAATGGCTTGTCGAACAGCTCCGTGTAGTAGGTGCTGTCGAGCCAGTCGGCCAAGGTCGCCTTTCCCGCGGGCCAGCTGGAGTTCCACGGGTACGCGACATTGGGCCTTTCGTCGCTGTAGTAGTACCAGATCTTGATCACCTTGAAGCCCATGTCCAGAAGTGCGTCCGCCCCTTCGTTGAGGCAGTTTTCCGTTCCAAAATAGTAGAGGGGGCGCATGTGCGAGGAGCCGATTATCCCGGTATTCCCCAGCGTGTTGGTGTACTCCGTCGGGAAGCATTCGGGAATCCGGGTGTCCATCCGATAGAACCCCGTGGCTTGGAGCATCTGGCCGGTATAGCACGATTGCGGCCACGCGATATTGGTTTGCGTTGGCTGGAAGGGCTGCGCGAGATCGGGGGTCTGGTAGACCGAATAGACCCGGTTCGACCGGGCTTGCCAGGTCAGCATGATTGTGTCGTCCGCGGTCTGTTGCGCCTGGAAGGAGGGAACCGAGAGGCCATCCTTCGGGTCGGTGCGGGCGATAAATTCCTGCCAGTTTCCGAAACTGTCGCCGTCGGGGTCGAATTCCGGATTGCTGATTGCGGGGATGGTCTGTTCCTCGGCCGGGAACATGGATCGTTTCCAGGCATTGTAGGCGCCCGATGTCTGGATCGTCAGGGTATTGGTAGCGGCCGCGTTGTAGTTCGCGTCGTCAATGGTTCCGACGACGGTGTAGGTTCCGGCGTTGACCGGCTCGTTGGTCGAGCCGTCATAGGTAAGAACCACTTGCAGTCCGGGGGGCGTGGTGGCGTACGAAGCCGCCTTCGGGTGGCCGTCGTAGGTCTGCAGCAGGCTCCCCAGATCCACGGAGGGAGGGGCGGGAGCCAAGCAGACATTGTCCAGCAGGATGGAGATGGAGTCCCCGGATTCGGGAACAGGCATGAAGCGCAGGTAGAGGGTCGACGCATCGGGGCTCCGGGGTGTCCAGTTCATGATGAGATGTTGGTAGCCTGCATCGCCGAGGGGGTAGTAGACCTGCTGGTCCCCGGTGGTGTTTCCGGAGGAGTCGTGTTCCATAATACTGGCCTTGATGTAGCCCGAACCGCTGGCCAGAGCCGCATCGAACGAGAGCACATAGTTTGTTCCGTACCCCACGGGGATCTCGTCGGCGCCAATCCGGTCGAGGCCGTAGTCGACCCCGCCTGATCCGTTGGTTGTCAGGTCTAGCCGCATGGCCACGTTTCCGTCGGTTGGGCTGGTTACGAGGGTGGCCTGGAAATCGTTGGGCGGCGATCCGACGCTAAAGAAGCGCCAGTCCGTGAAGGTCGTGGTGTCCACGACGGCGCTGGAGCCGATGGACACGGATGTCCCGGCGGGCTCCGCCTCGAAGCTTCCGTTGGAGATCAGGCAGGAAGTGCCCGGCCCCTGGTTGCTTGTGCTCTTGACCACGATGCCGTCCGCTGTCGGGGTCACCGAGCGGGAGGCCGCAAAGTTCCAGGTTCCCCCGCCGTTGTCGATCATCTGGTTGACATCGTCCAGGCTTGAACCGTCGTTGATCACCAGTTCGCCGCCGTCGGCGGCAAAGTTGAAGGTGGCGTTGGCGGTCTGGACAACGCCGCCGCTGTTTGCAACCACCCGGCCACCGTTGAAGTCGATCGTTGCCGGGCCGTTGGCCCCGACATTCAGTTCACGGACGGTGAGCAGTCCGCCATTGATGGCCACCTGCCCCGAGGAGCTGGTTCCGTAGGCGACGCGGAGGGACCAGGTGGCATCCATGGAGCCGCCGTTGAGGGTCAGCGAGGCGGTGCCGTGGTTGCCGATCTCCACGACGGAACCCCCGTGCAGGGTACCGCCGTTGACGACGATCTCGCCTTCGGTGCCCGCTTCGTGCCCCGCGATGAGCCAGGCACCGTTCGCGTTGACCGTTGCGCCGGACTCTACAACCAGCAGCCCCTTCGATCCGCTGCCCCAGCCGCCCAGGGCAAACTCCGCCCCAACGGTGTAGGTTCCCGAAACCGTGGTGGTGGAATATTCGCTGCTGCTGGAGTTGCCGGCATTGTGCACGCCCTCATTGTGGAGCGTTGCGCCCGACGCGATTTGGAGGCTGGCTCCGTTGTACATGGAGACCTTCTGGGCCGTCGCGTCGGTGGCGCTGACGATGGGCTGGGCACCCGGTGCGATGTCTCCCTTGATGACGGCCTCCTGGTTGGTCGGGAGTCCGTTGTTCCAGTTGCTGGGATTCGACCATGCCTGGTTTTGGCCATAGTGAACCCATGTCGTGCTCGCCAGGACCGTTCCCGCCGCCAGCACTGCGCAAAGCATCATACCCGTTTTTACATACTTTTTCATATTTTTTTCTTTTATTTATTTTATTGAAACAAGATGTAGTACAACCCCAAAAAACACCATAGCCGATAAGCGAATTCCTCTTGCTACGCCTTGTGCCTTTTCTCGCCAATCATTGGAGCATACTTCTCGAAGAGCCTTTTTGCGATCTCGACCGAATCGCCAACGGGTTCTTCGGCATAGTTGCCATCGGCGTGCAGCGTCCAGTTCCATTCGTAGTCGGCGGCGAGCTTATTGAAGGCCTTTTGGTCGAATGCCTTTCCGCTTTCAAGCGACTTCCGAAGCTCGGAAATAAACAGTGCCCAGCGGCCATAATAGTAGTCGCCGACGAGTCCGGCCCAGTGGCGGTTGGCATAGTCGTTGAGGGGGTTGCCTTCCGGTCCCCAGGTGGTGAGGAGGTTGCGGGCGTTGTGCTCGTAGTAGTTGCGCTCGGCCTTGTTCTTGCCAAACTTCCGGGCATCGGAAATCCATGCGCCGAGCAGCAGCTCGTCGCGGGTGGCGGCCAGGCGGTCGACATCCTTGATCAGCTCCAGCAGCTCGGCGGCCTTTTTCTCGAACTCCGCCTTGTCACCTTTTTTATAGGCGGCGACCATGGCGTCGCGGAGGGGTTCGGCGTAGTTGGCCATGCATTGGTTGGCCACCATAACGAGATCCTGGCGGTAGGCATCGCGCGTTTTATCCGTGGCTTGGAGCATCAGGCTCCAGACCTGCAGCAAATCCTTGTTGTCGTATTTGATGGTCGGGTTGGCGTACTTGTTGCCGTGTCCCTTCAGTGACGGACGGGAGGCCACCGTCGAACTGACGCGGGAAGTGGCGTATGTGACATAGATCTTCTCAAAGAGTAGCTTCCAGGCTCTGGAAAGGTTTTCATCGGGCTGTCCGCACCGGCTCTGGACAAATCTATCGAGCCAGGCATCCATGTCCATCTCTTCCGAACTCCAAAGCCTTTCGAAGAGGTAGTCGTAAAAGACCACATTGGGGCTGAACGCCTCGAGGGTTCCCCCCACGCCGGCCAGGTTGCCTGCCTCTGGATCCTGAAAAAGGGTGCCCATCCGTTTGTCGATTTCGTCAAGGTCGCCAATGATGCTGGTGGAGCCACCAAAGTTGCCGAGGTAGCACCAGATGTAGGGCTGGCCGAAGAAGGCTTCGGTGCGCTTCCAGAGCTCCTTGTACTCCACAAAATAGTCGAGTAGGATCATTTTCTCCGGTGGCACCGCCGTAAGCATGGCCTTAATGCGTGGCTTGGTCCAGTCCTTGCTCTTGTGGCTGAAGAGCCACGCCATCTGGAGCCACTGGGCATCCGGGTCGACGGCGGTCATCGAGTTGTAGATGGTGGAGGCGACTCCGGCAAGGTACTTCGGCTGCCAGCTAGGCGGAACGAGTTCGTTGAAGGGGTCGGCACCATAGATGTGGTCGGTACCAAACTGGTGGGTCTGCTCTTCAAGATAGAGCTTCTGGATCTCGGTGAAAAGCGGATACTGGGTATCGAGGAAATAGGTGTTGTATTCGGAGGGGAAGCCGGCCCATGCCTTGAGCTTGGTGATGCGGGCGGCTGGATGCGACTCCTTCAACTGCCTCGGCACATGGCCCGCAAAAGCCGGTAGGACGGGTTTCATTCCGAATTCGCGCTCGCGGTTGAGGATCTCTTTCTGGAGTGCTAGCTGGTTGTCGATATAGTCCTGGGGCAAGGGGCCTCCCCACTTGTCGATGTTGGCCATGCGGTGCCACGGCAGGTGTGCCGGGCCGGTGAAGTAGGCGCGGATCTGCTCGTCCGTCATGCCGTATTTTTTCCAAACCTTCTGCCAGATGGACTCCTGACCAGTGATGGCCAGCGGCATGTTGATGCCGTTGAGCGCCATCCAGTCGATTAGCCGCTCCCAGTCGGAAAAATCCCACCAGGGCATGGAGTAGCCAAAGGTGCAGTAGTTCAGGAAAAACTTGTCCTGGCAAATGCTCTCCTTGTGGATTTTCTTGTCCACCAGCGGCAGGGGTTGCGGAAGCTGGACGGGATCGGCCTTGTAATAGCTGACCGAGGTGTGGCAATCGTATTTAAGATACCAATCCAGCCCCTTAGCCATCGCCAAAGCGTTGTTTCCGCGAATGACGATCTTGCTGCCCTTGCTCTCCAGCTCGAAGACATCCTTCCCATCCTCAGAAGGGATCAGCTCCGGCTGGAAGAAGTCCTCATGCCCCGGCAGTAGCCGTCCGATCAACCCATCCATTGCCCGGAGCCCGTCAGATCGCCCCTCGGAGCCCATTCCAAAGGCAAGAAATTGAGTGAGAAGAAAAGCCCCGGCAATAGTCAATATTCGTAATTTCATGCGTTATCTCTCTGGCGATAAAGTTTCTGTTGCCGATTGGAGCCTACTGTGCCCGTTCCCGCGTCTCGTGGCAACTGGGCGAAAAAGGATATCCCGGCTTTATGGCACTCACCCCGAACCCCCGCAGAGGGGTTCGGGGTGTTTTCATGCATCGTGGAAATATTGGGGCTATGGCTGTGCCCCTTCTATCTCGAAGAAATTTTGGTTCTGGTCGATTTGCAGGAAGATTACGATATTGCTGGAGGCATCCACCGCGGAATATTCAAGGTTGGTCTCCATGAAGGAGCCCGGAGCGCCGTCATCGGAGTGCGGTATATGTACCCATTCGCTGTCGGTGATCAAGTCGCTTTTGGCTACGGGGTAGTAGAAATTTGGTCCGGTCGGTGCATCGATGACCAGTCTCATTAGGTTGTTGGAAATCGACGAGCTGACGATTGTGGCCGCTTCAACAATCGGGGCGGAGACGCTCTTCACCACAACGCCATCCGTTGTTGCGGTTACGGTCCGGTACCCTTCGCCAAAGTTCCAGGTTCCCCCGCCGTTGTCGATGGCCCAGTTGACATCGGCCTCGCTTGAGCCGTCGTTGATGACCAGCTCGCCGCCGTCGACGGCAAAGTTGAAGGTGGCGTTGGCGCTCTGGGCAAGGCCGTTGCCGCCCACGACCACCCGGCCGCCATTGAAGTCTATCGTCGCCGGGCCGTTGGCCCCGACGTTCAGCCCCTTGACGGAAATCACGCCGTCGTTGATGGTCACCTGCCCCGAAGAGCTGGTTCCGTAGGCGACGCGGAGGGACCAGGAGGCGTCCATGAAGCCACTGTTGAAGGTCAGCGAGGCGGTGCCGTGGTTGCCGATCTCCACGACGGGTGCCCCGTGCAGGGTGCCGCCGTTGACGATAATCTCGCCCTCGGTGCCTGTTTCGTGTCCCGCGATGAGCCAGCCGCCGTTCGCGTTGATCGTGCCGCCGGACTCTACAACCAGCTGCCCCTTCGCGCCGCTGTTCCACCCGCCCAGAGCGAAATTCCCGTCGACAGTGTATGTTCCGGAAACCGTGGTGGTGGAATAGTCGCCGCTGGTATCGCCGGCCACATGCATCCCCGTGTTGTGGAGCGATGCACCCGCAGCGATCTCGAGACTGGCTCCATAGTTCATGAGAACCTTCGTGGTCGTTGCATCGGCGACGTGGACGATGGGCTGGCCGTCCGTCGCAGTAGTTCCCTTGATCACGGCGGTCTGGTTGGTCGGGAGCCCGTTGTTCCAGTTGTTGGTGGTTGACCAGGTGCGATCGCCGCCCCAGTTGACCCATGTTGTACTCGCCAGGACCGTTCCCGACACCAGCATTGCGCAGAGCGCAAGACCCTGTTTTGCATACCTATTCATAGTTGTCCTCCTATTTGTTTCTTTCGTTCTCACTTCTTATTACGCTCCTTAGCGAGCCTCTCTCAATCTGTTGAACCAAAGAATGGTTCGCAGAATAATGGGTGGCAGAATGATCTTAGTGTTGAGGGTTTTATTGTTCTGCTGTCCATTATTCTGCCTAATCCTCGTCCGAACCGGAATTGTTCCATCCAAAATAATGTTGTAAAAATCCCCTGCTACGTTGCCGCATTGGGTCAGTCTCCCCCCAAAAGAGAAACCAGATCAAAAGTTTGTTTCCCGTGCCGTTGTTTTGAAGGTTCCCCCCGGAACATCCGGGTTTGTTCCGGGAGGGGTTGTTGGTTGGTCTTAGCCTCAGGGGAACCGTCTGCGGAGTGCGAACGCGGCTCCTCCGACGAGCGCCATCAGGCTCAGTGTGGCTGGCTCGGGAATGGCCATTACCGTGGTGTTGCCATTGCCGTCGTCGGTCACGGAGCGGGGACCCGCAAAGTTCCAGGTTCCGTCGCCGTTGTCGATCATGTCATTTACTTCTGCCACGCTCTTTCCGTTGAGCACCAGCTCGCCGCCATTGGCCGCAAAGTTAAAGGTGGCGTTGGCGGTCTGGGTAAGGCCATTGCCGCCCACGACCACCTGGCCGCCGTTGAAGTCGATCGTCGCCGGGCCGTTGGCCCCGACATTCAGCCCCTTGACGGAAAGCAGGCCGTCGTTGATGGTCGCCTGCCCCGAGGAGCTGGTTCCATAGGCGATGCGAAGCTCCCAAGTGGCATCCATAAAGCCGCTGTTGAGGCTCAGCGAGGCGGTGCCGTGGTTGCCGATCTCCACGACGGAACCCCCGTGCAGGGTGCCGCCGTTGACGATGATCTCGCCCTCGGTGCCCGCTTCGTGCCCCGCGATGAGCCAGGCACCGTTCGCGTTGACCGTTCCGGTGGACTCTACAACCAGCCGTCCCTTCGAGCCGCTGCCCCAGCCACCCAGGGCAAACTCCTTATCCACGGTGTAGGTTCCCGAGACCGTGATGGTGGAATACTCGCTGCTGCTGGAATTGCCGGCATTGTGCACCCCCTTGTTGTGGAGCGCTCCGCCTGCCGCGATCTCGAGACTGGCCCCGTTGTACATGGAAACCTTCTCGGCTGTCGCATCGCTGGCACTGACGATGGGCTGGGCATTCGGCGCGACATCTCCCTTGATTACGGCCTCGTCGTTGGTGGCGGGGAGCCCGGCATTCCAGTTGTTGGCATTTGACCAGGCGCGGTCGCCGCCCCACTGAACCCATGTGGTGCTTGCCAGAACCGTTCCTGACGCCAGCATTGCGCAGAGCGCAAGACCCTGTTTTGCATACCTCTTCATTGTGTATTCTCCTATTTTGTTTGGTTAGCTCGACCTTCCCCGAGTGGGAGGGCCATATTCCCGGACCTCTCAAGCAGGCGGAACCAATTCCGCCTCCTGTTTCTACGTATCCTGCCCCCTTTAAATCATGCCTTATTCCACAGGTCAAGGGTTTTTTGAAAAAACGTTTAACCAATATTTTTATGGTATAGTTAACCTAAATAGGGTAAATAGTTGATACATAGTAGAAACGTTTAACCTTGAATTCCTGCCCCGGCGGATTTATGTAGAAACAACGTCCGGATTTTGCTCAATCGAGCTAGGTTGGGTTTACTTTCGGCTACAGGTCGGTGGCTCGCCCCGGTGCGCAGGGTTCAGGAACGAACAAGCAGGAGAAAAGATGTCGAAAAAAACCGCTATTGTTGTCGCGCACACGCATTGGGACCGGGAGTGGCGCTATCCGATCTGGAAAACCCGCTCGCTGTTGGTCGAGTTCATGGACTGGCTGCTGGATATACTGGAGAACGATCCGGACTATTCCGGGTTTTTGCTCGATGGACAGACGGTATGCATTGAGGACTATCTGGAAATTCGACCGGAGAATCGCGGGCGCATTGCGGCGCAGGTGAAGGCCGGCAGGCTGGCGGTGGGGCCGTGGTATACGCTGCCCGACCTGTATCCAATTGCTGGAGAGTGTCTGATACGAAACCTCAACAAGGGGATTCGGTTTGCCGAGGAACTGGGCGGGTGCAATCCAATTGCCTACCACACGTTTGGCTGGGGGCAGACGGCTCAGTTCCCGCAGATCTACCGGGACATTGGAATCGACTATGCCGTGGCGGCCAAGAAGGTTTCGCACGGGCGCGCGCCCAAGTGCGAGTTTATCTGGACTGCGCCCGATGGATCGGAGCTGCTGACCTCGCGCCTGGGGGTGTTCGCCCGCCAGAACGGCTATTTCTACCTCCATTTTCCGGTGCGCCTGAACAATATCTACGACGAAAACAAATATGCGTGGGACTGGGGCAAGACCGGGCTCGCCTACCACCGCGCCGACGAGGAGATGGCGCTCACCGACTATTTTCGGATTGACCATGAGCAGGGCTATTTCAAGGAAAACGTCAGGGATGCCGCCCGGCGCGTCTGGAGCAACATGGACGAAACGCTGGTCGAGGATTGGCGCCTGATAATGTGTGGATGCGATTTTTCCACGCCCAACCCCTTCCTCCCCAGAATGGTGGCCGACTGCAACGAGGCGTTGCCGGAGATCGAGTTCAGGATGGGTTCGCTGCAGGAATATTTCCAGGGGCTGGAAGTGCGCCTCGATCGCTCGACCGTTCCAGTGGTCCATGGCGAACTGCGCGACGGCGAGCCCAGCAGTGCTTCCGCCAATGCGCTGGCGACGCGCATCCACATCAAGCAGCTCAACAAGAAGGTGGAGAATGTGGTGATGCGCCGCACCGAGCCGCTGGCGGCTTCGCTCAACCGGCTGGGTGAAAGCTATCCGGCTTCCTTCCTTTCCAAGGGTTGGGAATATCTGCTCAAGGCGCACCCGCACGACTCGATCAACGGCGTCACGCAGGACAAGACGGTCGAGGACAATCTCTACCGGCTCAACCAGGCGCTCGAAATCGGCGAGACCGTCTACGAGGATAGCGTGGCGGCTCTGCTGAAGCGGCTCGACCTGTCCGGATTCGACGAACGCGACCAGCTCCTGCTGCTGCACAACCCGCAGCCGCGTTCGGTGCGCGAGGTGGTCAAGGTTTCCATCGACACGCCGCGGGAGGACAATGTATGGGCGGTTGGCGTCGAGGAGGCCGACGGAACGCCCCTGGAGGTGCAGGCCATCTCCCGCGACGAACACAAGCAGCCCGTACACGACATCGAGGCGCGTCCCTGGCCGTTCAGCGTTGACCGCCATCTGGTCCATCTCGACACGGGGGAGATCCCGGCCGGCGGCTACAAGGTGGTCAAGGTCGTGCACGAGTCCACCTTCTGGCGGGAGGAGGAGTGGTGGCCGGCCATGCGCAAGAGCGCGGGCGGGTTCATTGGGCAGGGCGCCAACCTGCTCGAAAACGCTTTCCTGAGGCTGGAAGTCAACCCCGACGGCACCTTCGACCTGGCGGACAAGCAGGCCGGAAGAACGATCAGGGGCATGCACTATTTCGAGGACGAGGGCGATACCGGGGACTATTGGGCCTACTACCCGCCATACCGCAACCAGATCGTCTCCAGCCGGGGTTTCGGCAGCCGCATCTGGATGGAGGACAACGGGTCGCTCTCCGCCACGATCGGCATCGAAACCAAGATGGAGATTCCCGCAAAGGCGGAATACGGCAATGTCAAGATCCAGGGCCATGGCAAGCGCAGCGAGGAGCTGGTCGAGATGCGGGTGGTCTCGCGGATCACGCTCAACAGGGATTGCCCGCACGTCAGGATCAGTACCTCCATCGACAACCCCGCCAGGGACCACCGCGTTCGGCTGATGATCCCCACCGACATCCAGACCGACTTTTCGGACGCCGCTGGGCACTTTACGGTGGATCGCCGCGGCATGGTTCACGAGAAGGATGCCGACGGGAAGTTCTACCCCGAAATGGCGCTGCGTCCGCAGGGGGTGTTTGCCAGTGTAAACGACGGGGAGAAGGGGCTGGCCGTCCTGAACAACTGCCTCACCGAGTTCCAATTGCTGGACGACGAACGTCGCACGCTGGCGCTGACGCTGTTCCGGGCAACCCGCAACCGGATCTGCGTCGAGTCGCGCGTCTCCTCCGAGTTTCCGGAGCAACTGGGCAGCCAGATGCTCCGGACCCTGGAATTCGAGTATGCGATCTATCCGCATAGGGGCGACTGGGTTGCCGGCCGGGTTTTCGCCGAGGCCGACAAGCTCAATGCCAAGCCGGTGGCGGTGCAGGTTTCGCGCAATGCCGAGGGCGACCTGCCGGTTGCGGCTTCGCACTACTGCATCGACAACGATGCCCTGGTGCTCTCCGCGATCAAGAAAACGGAGGATCGCGACTCCATGGTCGTTCGGCTCTACAACCCGACGAACGAAACGCAGGAGGGGACCATCCGGTTCGGGCTGCCGGTTTCCAGGGCCTGGAAAACCAACCTGCTCGAGGTGCGCGGAGAGGAGCTGCCCCTGGAGGGCGGCGTTCTCGCCCTCTCCGTCCCGAAGGGGAAAATCGTCACCATCGAAGTGGAATAGGATACGCTTCGCGATTTGGGAAAAGATATTCGCTTCTGTGGGTTGGCCGCTTTTGCTCTTTGGTTCACCATCGCTTCCAGTATTTGGAAGAAACCGAAGGGGTTGTATGGCGAAGGTCGTGGTGGCGGGTCATCTTTGTTTGGATATTATTCCGGAATTCCCGGACGGAACCTCCGACTTGGCAAAATTGCTGGTTCCCGGGTCGTTGACGGAGGTCGGGGAGGCTACTGTGGCGACGGGCGGTGCGGTGTCGAACACCGGTCAGGCATTGGCACGCCTCGGCGAGGAGGTGGTACTGCTGGCCAAGATCGGGGACGATGAGTTCGGGCGCGTCGTCCGGCGCATCCTGCGCCGTGCCGGTTCCGGGCTGGACGGGGGCTTGATTGTGGACGCGGATTCAAGCACCTCCTACACGCTGGTGGTCAACCCGCCGGGAATCGACCGGACGTTCCTGCATTCCCCCGGAGCCAACCACACCTTTTGC
Organism: Kiritimatiellales bacterium; assembly: GCA_015486775.1. Classification (GTDB taxonomy): domain Bacteria; phylum Verrucomicrobiota; class Kiritimatiellia; order Kiritimatiellales; family Pontiellaceae; genus Pontiella. Next base: position 12,197 of record WFRA01000025.1, read on the forward strand.
GCGAGGGATATCGACGACGCGGCGCTGGAGGGCGCGGATCTTTTCCATTTTGGCTATCCGCCGCTCATGCGCAGCATCTACGAGCGCGACGGTGCCGAGCTGAAGAAAACCTTCGACCGGATGCGGAGCCGGGGCATGGCGACTTCGTTGGACATGACCTTTGTCGATCCGGCATCCGAGGCGGGGAAGGTGGACTGGCTCGCCTTCCTTGAAAACGTGCTGCCTTCGACCGATGTGTTCCTTCCGAGCCTCGACGAAATCCTCTTCATGGTTGATCGCAAAAAATACAACCAGCTGGTGGCCGGTTTCGGGGAAAATATTGTCCAGGGGGTGGATGCCGCGCTGGTTGAAAGAACCGCGCAGAAACTCATCGACCTCGGCGTTCCGGTGGTGGTGGTGAAGTTGGGCGAGCATGGCCTCTACCTGCGGACGGCGCCTTCGGTGCCGGGGCGGGATCTTGCGTGGGTCGGCATCAGCCGTTTCGACTCCTGTTTCCTGGCCGACGTGGCGGGCACCACCGGTGCCGGCGACTGCACCATTGCGGGATTTTTGGCGGCATACATAAACGGCACCTCGCCAGAAGAGGCCATGACCATTGCCGTTGCAACCGGAGCCGCCAGCACGGAATCGCTGGATGCGGTGGGCGCGGTGCCCAGCCTCGGCCGCCTCCGTTCCCGCATCGCTGCCGGGTGGCGACGCCTTCCAGGAAAATTCGGCATGGAGCCGGTGGCATGATCGCAACCCCGGCCTTTTCGCGTGGATCAGAAAACCAGGGAATGGTTTTTCTTCCGGTAGGCGAGCGGGGTGGTTCCAAAGCGGGCCTTGAAGCAGCGGTGGAAGTAGCCTTGGTTTTCGAATCCGCATTCGAGGGCGGTTTCGAGCACGCTTTTGTTGGTGGAGCAGAGGAGCCGCGCAGCATGGTCGATCCGCAGGCGATTGACGAATTCGGTGGGGGTGCAGCCGCTGTGCTTCCGGAGCTCGTGGGCGGTGTGGCCCGGGGAGCGTCCGGAAAAGCGGAACAGGGCCGGAACCCCTTCGGCCAGATGCGCGGGGCGGTGCATCTCTGCGCAGGCGTGGCGTAGCCAGTCGGGTGCCTGGCCGAGCGGCAGGTCGGAGTGCGGCTTTTGCAGGATGGCGAAAAGGTTCATGAGGATCCGCTCGATTTCAAAGGTGGTTTGCGGTGCGTCCTGTAGATGGGTGAACAGGCTTTCGACCGCCACGTACGACTCCTCGTCCAGATGGGTCGACCAGGGAAGCTCTTCCTCGGAGCGGAAGTAGTGGAGGTTGTCCGGCAAATACCGCTTTTCAAGTTCGATGGCATGGTGCGACTGGAAAACCAGGTTAGCCAGGCCGAGTCCCTGCTTGCCGGCGGAGAAGGTATGGCGGTCAGCCGGCCGGATCAGGAAGAGATCGCCCGGCTTCAGGGCAACGGCGGTGCCGTTGATGGTTTGCCGCCCCTTGCCGGATTCAACAAGGGTGATTTCGGAAAAGTCGTGTGTGTGGGGCATAATCCGGCGGGGCGGTAGGAACTCGTACCGAGCTAGGTGGAAGGCCGGGTCGAACGGGGTTTCGGTTTGCCAAAGTAGCTTTTTCATGATCTGTGAATAGTGTACTATTTTAGCGGAATAGGGGAAGAAAATAATGATGTAGAGTGGTAGCCTGCTTCAAATGGGAAAAGGGTACCGAGCCATTGCAGGTTCACTCGGTCGAAAAAAACGGCACCCAACAAGGAGGAAATAAGATGAAAAACAGATGGATAGGTATGGTCGGATTATCGGTGGTTGCCTTGATGGCCGGTGTGGCAGGGGCGGTTGGTGCGAATATGTTGACCAATGGCGGCTTTGAAATTCAGGGCTCCGGCGGCACCAACGATCCGGCCGGCTGGTTCCGGACGCATACGGAGTTTGTGGAGCGGATTGCGGACTCCAACCCGCCGCAGTATGGCGACTATGTGCTCCGTCGTCAGGATAGCATGGACAATTACCATTGGGCATCCCAGAAGGTGGCCATAACCGGCGGTGTCGAGTATGTTGCTTCAGCCGATTTCAAGTGTTTCTACCGTGGGGCGGCGGGGGAGGAAAAAGTTCTAATCTACATGGAGTGGCACGATTCCGGAGGAGCCTATCTTGGAAACGCATTTACCGAATATAAGAACGATGATCCCGAATATGCGGAGTGGAAGTGGGTTCATCGCTCCGTGACGGCGACCGCGCCCACGAACGCCGTCGAGGTCGAGGTGCGGGTTGAATCCCTGGCCGATGGGAACGGCGACAGCTCGATTATCGGGGACAACGTGGTTCTCACCACGCCTCCGCCCAACCTGTTGGCGAACCCCTCCTTCGAAACGGAGGGGCCGGGCGGCCCTGAGGATCCCGACGGATGGAACCGGTCGAGTGCCGATTTTGTGAAGCGGTCTTCGGTAGACAGCGTCTGGACATTGAATTTGGACGATAGTCCCGACTGGCCTCTTTGGGCAGATCAGACGTTTTCTGCGACCCCCGGCGACGAATTTACCGCTTCGGCACGCTTCAAGGCGTTTTTCAATGCCGGCGAAAGCGTTTCGGTTGATTTGATCTGGCTCGATTCGGGGGGTGCGGGGATCGGTACCAATTCGGCCGTGTATGCGCAGAGCGACGGCGATTATGCGAATTGGGCATGGACACCCCGCTCGGTAACCGCAATGGCTCCTGTTGGTACTGCCCAGGTTGTGTATAGGATAACCTCCCATCTTGCCGGGGGGAGCGATAGCGCGCTCTGGGCCGACGATGCAGGGCTGCGTTTTCTGGGTGCTAACCCGATGGTGCCGGCCACGATTCTTGGCTGGACGGCCGTTTCCAACGGCGTGATGGAGATGGTGGTTGACGCCCCGGGCTTTGCTGCCTTGTACCATCCCGAGGCCATCGCGGATCTGGTTGTTGGGTCGTGGACCAACGTGCCGCATTCGGCCACTGCCGGAGGCCCCTATGTTGTGACCAACCTGAGTTATTCCTCCACGGATGCCACCGGCACCAACGAGGTGATCTATCTGCAAACCCCTGCGGATAAGGAGTTTTTCAATATTGTCGGCCCGCAGTAGTAGCCGGATCGCTCAAGGAACGTTTGGAATGGAGCCGGAACCTTGGACACAAAGATGGTTGACGGCTGTTTTTCTAAAGGTTGGAAAGCGGGATTCCGCACTGTGCGGTATCCCGGAAGGATAGGGAAAAAGCATTTGCCGGATCATAGGTTTCCCCATTCGGGGGGAACGCCGGGGAATGAAAAGAAGGAGAAGAGGTATGAAGATGAGTATGGGAAAAGTAACGATGGGCATTCTGTTTGCCTTCGCTGGCTTGGCCAGTGCCAACCTGTTGTACAATCCTAGCTTTGAAACAGAAGGCTCGGGGGGGGTCAAGGATGCCGATGGATGGTTTCAGACGGCAAGCTGGGTGGAGCGGCTGTCCGACTCGTATGCACCCGATGGTGACTATGTGCTACAAATCGGCGATTCGGATAACGGCTGGCACTGGGCTTCTCAACGGGTTGCCGCAACGCCTGGCGACGAGTATACCGCCACGTCCCTGATCAAGGCCTATATGCCTTCAGGTTCGAATGGCGATGACGATGTTGCCTATATCTACATGGGCTGGATCGATTCAGGCGGTGCGGAAATCGGAAATGCCTTTAGCACCTATGAGAATTCCGATCCCGACTATGTGGATTTTGGATGGGTGACCCGTTCCATAACCGCTACGGCTCCTGCCGGAACCGCTCAGGTTGAGGTGCGGGTGATGGGCTACATGCCCAACGACGACGGTACCAGCGGAATGTGGTTCGATAATGCAGACCTGGTTCCTGAACCGGCTACATTTGGCCTGTTCGGTCTGATGGGCGGTGCCATGTTGTGGGCTCGCAGAAAGTTCCGTGTCTAGGGCATGAATGGGGTTTCTCCAATCTCTGGAGATTCCCCAAAATCAAGGTTCCGGTTCCCGGATGGGAACCGGTTTTTGTTTTGTTCATCGTTGCACATCGGATTTCGGGCAAGACCGGACGCAGGTTGCGGGCTACGGCGTGATGGGTCTGTGACCAGAAGGGATGGGGCTATCGCATGCGGTCTGCAAGAGGACAGTTCGCTCTCAAGCCAGTTTCGTGATTTGGGAAATCTTATTCGCACATCTAGGTTGTGCGGCTTCTGCGGGAGGGGTTAAACTGTCCACGAATCGCAGAAGAGCCATTAACCAATAGGAAGGGGAAAACAGATGAAAACAGTAGAACGAAAAAAAGTGTCCCGAACCGTTGCGGCATCGCTTGTCGCCGTTGCCGGATTTGTCGCGGGCAGCAGCGCCCAGTTGATTTCCAACGGAAGTTTCGAGGATGACCCGCTGGGTACGTCGGTGAGTGTCACAACGAATGGCGTTATTGACGGAACCACCTTTACAGGTTGGCGGATCTATTCCGTTGGGGAGCCGCCCGCTCCATTTACCGCAACCATCGTGTCCGATTCATCCGACGGCAACCAGGCCATGCGGCTGGACTGGTCGGACCTCTCCATTGGAGCGGACCACAGCCTCGATCGGGGAGGGAACACCATTCCTGTAATCAACACGAAATATACCCTTTTCTTCGATGCGGCATGGATTAGCGGTTCGCCCGAGATCCAGATTGTTTTCGCGGAATATGGTGTGGATGGCGAATTTCTTGGCCAACAGCGGGTTATCGCCCGCACCATCAACAGCCCGGACTATCAAGAATTTTCCGTGGATTGGACTCCGTTGAGCGGCGATGCGATCAGCCTGATCAACATTGCCTTCAAGCAAGTGGCTTCCGGATCGGAAACCTCTTCGTCGATTCTTTTGGATAACGTTCGGTTCACACGGGACGATTTACCTGCCGATGGGCTATACACGCCGATGGCTTCTTTCAACAAAGCAGACCATGTGGTTAGCACGACCTTGTTCCAGTGGTATACCCCGACGGGCGGTCAGCTCGACGGCCCTTGGCTTCCCCTCGAAGGGCGCCCGTTGTGGACGGGGCTTCCAGACTGGTGGGTGAAGCAGATCAAGCAGATGATGATGGCCAATATCGATGTTCTCAACGTCCAGCTGATCCCTGCATTCGAGCAGGAACGGATCAACCTCTTCAAGGCGCTGAACCAATTGCGCTACGAGGGATACGATGTGCCCAAGGTATCGCCGTTCCTCGACTCGAAGATTACATGGAACGGCACTTCCGTCGATGTAGCGACCGTGGCGGGCAAGGATGAGTTTGCCGACCAGTATATTCGCTTCTTCAACCAATACTATGGGGTCAATCAGGATGCAGATGCTGGCGACTACCTCGCCAAATACGACGACCAGCCGCTTCTTGGCGTCTATCGTGTGGAAACGGTTTTGACCAATGCCCCTTCGCTGACCCGCAACGATGTTACGAGTCGGTTGTTGGCTGAATTTGGGTCGACCTCCCCGTTCACCAACGACATCTACATGGCCTCGGCGGAGTTTGATGATCCCACCATCTCCTTTTCCGATGAGAAAAATAGCTGGTTTGGAGTGTTCGACTATTATCGGAAATCCACATGGGCTGGCGTGAATGCCGCGATGGTTAAACCGGGGTACTGGACTCAAAACTATCAGAGCCCTGGCTACTTTTATCCGCGCGATGGCGGCAGCCACTATATCGATTCTTGGAATTCGGTGAATAGCGACAGCTCCCTCAACCGCGTCTATGTCGAAACGTGGAACGAGTATGACCAAGGTTCTGGAATCTATGCCGCGGATCCCACCAACTCGCCCTACATCGCGCCCGACAACACGAGCGGGAATACCGACACCTGGTCGAGCACCGACGACCCGTATGAATATATCCGCACCACGGCCGCCGGAGCAGCCGCGTTCAACGACGTTCCGGACAACGATGCGCAAATCATTTGGAACGACTTCCCGGACAGGATGTATGTCGGGCAGACGCAGGTGGTCACCGTGGTGGTGCGCAATGCGGGGGACATCTCCTGGACGGCCGCCGCTGGATACCAGTTTGGCGACAAGGCGGGGGCATCGGCACTCTTCAGTACGAATCGCTACCTGCTCGACGACACTGCCGACGAGATTCCAATCTATGGAGGAATTTTCCGGGGGCGGCCCAAGGCCTTCCAGATCACCCTGATTGCACCTGCCACTCCAGGAACCTACGCGACCCACTGGGGCATGGTACAGGATGGCGGTGCCGGATGGTTTGGTGCGGATTTGGCGCGCACCATCACGGTGTACGATCCCTTTGACATCCCGGTGCAGGTCGATCCCGAAGCCACCGTGCCGGATGGACACAATGTGGTCAGCTGGCTTTCCGGGGAGGGATGGGAGTATGCGGTTAGCTGGTCGCCGGATCTGGTGTACGAACCCTTTGTCTCGCTGGCAACAGGGATTCAGTGGCCGCAGTCGAGCTATACCGACCAGATCGTTCGGGCGGGTACAAAAGGATTCTACAAGGTGGACGTTGCCGTTGCGGTGCCCCCGGAGGTACCCATAAAAAATCCCGGCTTTGAAGTTGCGGGAGCCGGGGGCGATTCGGACCCCGCCGATTGGTTCCGGACAAA
>WFRA01000026.1 GCA_015486775.1 Kiritimatiellales bacterium
ATCTGCTCCCCCTCGTCCTCGATCGGGAAATAATACGGAAGCGTAACGACCACGTAATCCGCGCCGGCCTCCTCGGCCTGCTTCAGGTTTTCCAGCGTCTGCCGGGTTCCCGCGTGCCGGTCTATGCGGGAATCAGCGCGCACGCGGGAACCCGGCAGACGCTGGAAAACCTGAAGCAGGCCGAGGAGTCCGGCGCGGATTTCGTGGTCGTTACGCTTCCGTATTATTTCCCGATCGAGGACGAGGGGGAGCAGATCGACTTTTTTCTCCGGGTCGCCGATGCCGCGACCTGCGGCGTTCTGCTCTACAACATTCCGTGGACGGTTGTGGCCTCGATTAAAACAGGAACCATTGAACGCCTCGTGCAGCACCCCAACATTATCGGCATTAAAGACAGCAGCGGCGACGTGGACTATTTTAACCGGTTGCTTTCCCTGCGCGACCCGGACGCGTTCCGCGTGCTGTGCGGCCACGAGGGCCTGTTCGATCCCGCCCTTCTTCGCGAGACGGATGGCATGGTCTCCTCCAGCGCAAACATTCTGCCCGCCTCGGTTTCCAAGGCCTGGAAGAATATTCGCTCCACCGCCGCCGAGCGCTATTTGGCGCGTATTGAGGAGGTGAACGCCCTGAACGGCTGCGCCCCCTACAGTAGCACGGCCGGCCTGGTTTTGCGGAAGCTGGTGCTGGGCCACCTGAATTTGATCCAGCCCGTCACGACCCACCCACACACCCGCTTTGCGCAAGGCGATCTGGAGAAGATAGAGGCCTTGGCAAGAAAGGTAGCGGCCTGGGAGGGGGTTGGAGAACCAATCGACAACCCAAACGGAGGGAGTGGGAGATGATCCAAAGATGCCCTGAAAATCCGATTATCAGCCCGTGCGATGTAAAGCCATCGCGCCCCGGTTTCGAGGTGGTTTGCACATTCAACGCGGGGGTGGCGCGCTACGGGGACGAGGTGGTCCTGCTCCTGCGCGTCGCGGAAATCCCCGTCAACGACGATCCGGGGAAGGTGCTGGTTCCAATCTATTCCAGCAGGGAGGGAAGGTTGATTGTCCGCGAATTCGACCGGGCCGATAGTTCTATTGATTTTTCCGACTCGCGGTTTGTGCGTACGCCCGATCGGCAATTCCTGACATCGATCTCCCATTTCCGCCTGGCACGAAGCAAGAATGGCATCCATTTCTCCATCGCCGAAACCCCCGCCATGTTTCCCGAAACCCAGTACGAGGAGTACGGGATCGAAGATGCGCGGATTACAAAAATCGGCGACATTTTCTACATCAACTATTGCGGCACGGCGGATGTCGGGATCACCACCCTGCTGGCCTCCACCACCGATTTCGAAACATTCGAACGGCACGGAGTGATGTTTTGCCCGGACAACAAGGATGTCGAAATCTTCCCCGAAAAGATCAACGGGAAATACTACGCGCTCCATCGCCCCACCTCGGCGGAATACAGGCACCGGAGCATTTGGATGGCCGAAAGCAGCGACCTGCTTTGCTGGGGCAACCACCGGCTCTTCCTCGAGACCCGCGAAGGGTTCTGGGACGACGGGCGGGTAGGGGGGAGCGCCGTGCCCTTCCGGATCGACGAGGGGTGGCTGGAAATCTACCACGGTGCCGGAAAGGACAACCGCTACTGCCTGGGCGCGCTGCTGCTCGATGCCGAGGAGCCGTGGAAGGTTCTGGGCCGTAGCGAACGCCCCATCCTGGAGCCGGAAGCGGAGTATGAACTGGAGGGCTTCTTCGGCAATGTGGTCTTCAACAACGGGGTGCTGTTCGAGGACGGGATGGTCAAGATCTACTACGGCGCCGCCGACACCCATATCGCCTACGCGGAAATTTCGCTGGAAGAGGTGCTCGCCGGACTGTGCCAAATAGGAGAAAGCACATGCTAAAAGGCATTTCACCAATCATCAGTCCGGAGCTTCTCAAAACCCTCGCCGAAATGGGGCATGGCGACGAGTTGGTATTAGCCGATGCCCGATTCCCCGGATACACATATTGCAAAACGGTAATCCGGGCGGACGGTCTCAGAGTTGTGCAATTGCTCGAAGGCATCATGCCGCTTTTCGATCTCGACACCTACGAACATCCGCTCATCATGATGGCTCCGGTGGACGGCGATGCACTGGATCCGGACATTGAATCCCGATACATGGAGTCCATCCGTCGGCACTCCCCAGAAGCGCCCTGCCCCGAGCACATCGAACGCTTCGCGTTCTACGAGCATGCAACAAAATCCTACGCCTGTGTCATGACCGGAGAACTGGCAAGCTACGGCAACCTGATCATTAAAAAGGGATAAACAAGGGGAAGGCAGTTGGTTTCCATGGCATTCGATCCAGAAGAAGAAAGTTCCAACCCTTGAAAACCCTCTTCCGACAAACCAAACCGGAAACACTAAAACACCGACCCCTCGCCATTAGGGGGAAAGGAGAGTTGGGTGTTGAATTCATGGATGAAATTTATCCCACACTAAACACTGCATAGCGGAATTAGTTTTTTTAGCTGAGCTTCTCCAATTGGATACTTCCTAGAATCAATAGTATTTAGCTTTCTTGCTGAGTCCAGGATCGAAGTTAGGTTTATCGATGCACTAGATAGCTTATCCTTGATTACTTCTAGGGAAATATCGTTTAACACACATTCGTCACCCATTTATCCGGATTGTAGCGGGATTATCGGTTTGCACTTGAAGCGCGGGTCGAGGTAGGCGTTGGCATCGAGTCCCATCGCAGCGAGC
>WFRA01000027.1 GCA_015486775.1 Kiritimatiellales bacterium
CGGCAAAGAGGCGGGTGCGGGAGATCCCGAATCCGCTGGCCTCGGCCCATTGCCCGATGGCGCCGATGCCTTCGAACGGGACGTGCTGGAGATAGTGCAGTTTCATCATTCGATCCTCGGTTCCGGGGAACGTAGCCCAATCGCGTTTCGCGTCCAAGGCCGAAGAGGCGAAATTGCGGGTTGCCCCCGGGGGCGGGAATGTCCATCATCCGCGCATGGAAAAACTTGGGGATATCGGGGAGCACGAGGCCATCCGGCGGCTGGTTGCGGGGCTTGGGAGCCATGCCGACCTGGCGGTCGGGGCGGGCGACGACTGCGCGGTGTGCAGGCTTCCGGGCACGGGCCTCGACCAGGTTTTCACCACGGATCCGATCATCGAAAATATCCATTTCCAACCCTTGGAAAAACCGGAGCGGATCGGCAACAAGGCGGCGGGGCGTGTACTGAGCGATCTGGCGGCCATGGGGGCGCGGCCGCAGTGGTTGCTGGTCAACGTGGTGGCGCCGCCGGAGCAGGATTTCCAAACCCTGGAAAAAATCTATGCGGGGATGAACGCGCTTTGCCATCGCTTTGGCGCAATGATTATCGGCGGCGACCTGGCGCAGGGGCCGTGCCTGGAGCTGCATGTGTTCGGAACGGGAACCCTCCCGGCGGGTAGCGCGCTGTTGCGTTCGGGGGCGATGCCCGGCGACGGAATTTTCGTGACTGGGCCGCTGGGGTGTAGCCGCGAGGGGAAGCATCTGGATTTTGTTCCGCGCGTGGAGGAGGGGATCTTTCTGCGCGAATCGGGGCTGGTGAACGCGATGATGGATATTAGCGACGGCCTAGCCACCGATCTGCCGCATATCCTCAAGCGGAGCGGAACGGGCGCGGTGCTCGATGCCGAAAGCGTTCCAAGGAATGGAACGCTGGAGCAGGCGCTCTTCGATGGCGAGGATTTCGAGCTGCTCTTCACCGTTCCGGCGGAGAAGCAGGAGGCGCTGGGCAAGTTGTGGCGAAAGCGGTTCGGAACGGAGCTTCCAAGGATTGGAACCGTTGCCCCGGCCGGAGAGGGGCTTCGGCTGCGAATGCCGGACGGACAGCTCCTCCCGCTGGAAAAAAAGGCCTACGAGCATTTCCGGCAGGGATAGATGCCTCGGTTTTTCCCGTGGCTGGAAACTTGTAATCCTTTTTTTTTTGTGGATACTGGCCGTTCGTTTTTTTTGAACCGCACTAATGGATTGGAACGAATATGGCGCAGGACAACAGGTCTTTTGAATCTACACTTCACGATATCGTGTACAGCATCGACACGGGAACCGGGCTAAAAATCATCCGGGTCACGCTGTATGTCCTTGTTGTGATCATGCTTATGATGTTCTACACCGCCACGCAGTTCCGGGGGTTGATGAGCTCGGAGGCGATGGACTATGCCCAGCTCGGGCGGAACATTTCCCTCAACGGCGGGCTGGTCACCAAGTGTATCCGCCCGGTGACCATGTGGAAGGTCGACCAGCACACCCCCGGCAAAAACCCGCGCATCAAAAACCATCCCGACCTGCTCCATCCGCCGGCCTATCCCGCCGTGCTCTCGCTGGGCTTCCACTTTTTCGAGGCGGTGGGCCTCGACCCGTTCACCATCCCCGAGGGGAGCCGCTCCGCCACGATGCCGGCCGAGCAGTGGGTGGTGCTGCCGGTCAACCACCTCTTCACGATTCTCACGGGGATCTTACTTTTTTCCCTGGGCAAGCGCCTCTTTTCCCGCGAGATCGGGCTGATCGGGATGAGCATCTACTTCCTGAGCAACCTGGTCTGGGCGGACAGCATTTCGGGGCTGAACATCCCGATGGCGAGCTTCTTCACGGTGGCCTCGTTTCACGCCATGGTGGTGGCCATGCTCAACCGACGGGACAAGGATACGCCGGTGACCTGGGTGCTGCCATTTATCCTCTCGGTCATCTTTGTGGCCATCGCCTTCCTGACGCGCTATATCACCTTCGTCGCGGTGCCCGGCATTGCGCTTTTCGCCTGGCTGATGAGCGGCCGTTTCCGGGGCGGGACGCGCTATGCGGTGATCTTCATCGGGCTCTATCTGGTGATGGTTTCGCCCTGGCTCTACCGCAACTACAAGGAGTGCGGAAACCCGATGGGTATGGCCGGCTACACCGCGCTGATCGGCACGGCCCAATATCCGGGTCGGTCTTTCGAGCGCCAGATGCATCCGGAGTTCACCGCCAAGCAGGCCATTGCGGGGATCAAGGCGAAATGGGTGGTCAACTACACGGAAAACTATCCCTCCGTGCTACCCGGCTTGGGCGCCGGGGTGCTGCTGGCCTTTTTCATCACAACCTTTTTCTACCACTTTATCCGGCCGCAGGTGAACTATCTGCGCTGGGGGCTGGGGCTTTCCATGCTGCTCATGGTTTTTGTTTCGGGCTTCTTTTCGGAGAGCTCGATCCGGATGCTCCACCTCTTCTGGCCGTTCATCATCCTCTACGGGCTGGCGTTCTTCTATATCCTCATCGACCGCCTCGACCTGGGCGTGCGGCTATACAACACCGGGCTGAAGGTGCTCCTGGTGGTCTTGACCGCCATCCCGTTTATCCTGGCCATCCTCCCGCCCAAGGCCAAGCATCCCTATCCGCCCTATTTCGCGCCGATCATCACCCAGGTCTCCAACATGCTCAACGAGCGCGAGGTGATGTGTACCGACATGCCCTGGGCCACCGCCTGGTATGGCGACCGCGTCTCCATCCTGTTGCCGACCGATGTCGACGGCTTCTACGAAATCAACGACGAAAACCAATATATCAGCGGCCTCTACATCACCACCATCACCAAGGACAAGCCCTTCGTGAAGCAGCTGCTCGACGGCCCCGAAAAGAGCTGGCTACCCGTCATCAGCGGCCGCACCCCCGCCGATTTCCCGCTCAAGCAGGCGGTCTCGCTCAACCGCCAAGACCAGATTTTCCTCTCCGACCGCAACCGCTGGTCGAAAGGGGGCAAAGCGGAGGCACCCGCCGAGGCGAAGCAATAGGAGGTTTTCCGTGCGCATCGTTTTCATGGGTTCCGCCGCTCTGGCGGTGCCCTCGCTCGAAGCCATCCTGGATGCCGGCAAGGACGAGGTCGTCGGCGTGGTCTCCCAGCCCGACCGCCCCGCCGGGCGCAGGCGCGTTCCATCCCCGTGCCCACTCAAGGCCTTTGCCGACGCCCGGAACCTGAACGTGCTGGCTCCGGAAAAAATCGGCGCGCCCGAATCGGTCGCCGCCCTGGCGGCCCTAGAGCCGGATCTTTTTGTGGTGGTGGCCTACGGGCAATATATCCCAACGCGTGTGATCGAGCTTGCTCCGCACGAGGCCATCAACGTCCATCCCTCCCTCCTGCCGAAATACCGCGGCTCCGCACCCATCCAGTGGGCCATTGCCAACGGCGACCGCGAGACCGGCGTGAGCATCATCTACCTCGCAAAAAAGATGGACGCGGGCGATATCCTGCGGCAGGCCGTCCATCCCATCGGCGACGACGACACCTCCGCCACCCTGCACGACAAGCTGGCGCGCTTCGGTGCCGGCCTGCTGCTCCGGGCCATCGACGACATCCGCAACGGAGCGGTCGAGCGAACCGTGCAGGACGAGGCGCAGGCGGTGGAGATCCGGAAACTTTCCAAGGAGGATGGCGCGATCGACTGGTTGCAGCCCGCCGCCACCATCCGCAACCGCATCCGCGCCTTCGATCCCTGGCCCGGTAGCACCTTCAAGCTGCCCGGCGGGCAGGTTTCCAAGGTCTGGAAAGCCGAACTCGAAGAGGGTGGGGGACAGCCGGGAGAACTGCTCGACGACCGCCTGCTCGTCGCCGCCGGCGAGGGTGCCCTGCGCCTGCTGGAAATCCAGCCCCCCGGAAAAAAGCGGATGCCCGCCGCCTCGTTTCTCAATGGCTATTCTGTTGAAAAGGGCGCGATGCTGGGTTAAAGAGAACCCATGCTTTCGCAAATCAATTCTGGCGCGGTGTCGGGGATCGATGCCTATGCGGTCGAGATCGAGGTCAACGCCGGGCACGGCGAACCCAAGGTCGTGGTGGTCGGACTGCCCGACGCCGCCGTGAAGGAGAGCGCCGACCGCGTCTGGACCGCGCTCATCAACTCTGGCTTCCGCCCGCCGATGGGCCACACCACCATCAACCTCGCGCCCGCCGACATGAAGAAGGAGGGGCCGAGCTTCGACCTCCCGATCGCGCTCGGCATCATCGCCGCGCTCGACGACATGAAGGCCGAGCTGCTGCCGCGCATCTGCATTGTCGGCGAGCTGGCGCTCAGCGGCGCGGTGCGCCGGGTGCGCGGCGTGCTGCCGATCACCCTCATGGCACGCAAGGCCGGCATGAAGGCCATCATGGTGCCCGCCGAGAATGCCGAGGAGGCCGCCGTGGTCGACGGCATCAAGGTTTTCCCCGTCCGCAACCTGCGCGAGGCCGCCGACTTTCTCGACCAGGAGATCAAGCTCGATCCCTACCGCCTCGACATTCAATCTGTCTTCGAGGCCAACAGCCTCTACGAAGACGACTTTTCCGATGTTAAGGGGCAGGAGTTTGCCAAGCGCGCCATCGAGGTCGCCGTTTCCGGTGGCCACAACCTGCTGATGATCGGCCCGCCGGGCACGGGGAAAAGCATGCTCGCCAAGCGGTTGCCCTCCATCCTGCCGGCCATGTCGCTCGACGAGGCACTGGAGACCACCAAGATCCACAGCATTTACGGCTCGCTCAAATCGCACCAGGCGCTGGTGGCCCGCCGCCCGTTCCACTCGCCGCACCACACCATCTCCGATGCCGGCCTGCTCGGCGGCGGCACCCATCCCATGCCCGGCGCGGTGAGCCTGGCGCACAACGGCGTGCTCTTTCTCGACGAGCTTCCCGAGTTCCAGCGTAGTGTGCTCGAAGTCATGCGCCAGCCGCTCGAAGACGGCGAGGTCACCATTGCCCGCGCGGCGGCGAGCGTCACCTATCCCTGCCGCTTCATGCTCGTGGCCGCCATGAACCCGTGCCCCTGCGGCTACCAGACCGATCCCAAGCGCGAATGCCGCTGCTCCCCCACACAGATCGCCCGCTACCGCAGCCGCATCTCCGGGCCGCTGCTCGACCGTATCGACATCCACGTCGAAGTTCCCGCCATCGCCTACGAGCAGTTGGCCAAGCTCGACAAGGGCGAGCCCTCATCCAATATCCGGAAGCGTGTCGTCCGCGCCCGCAAGATCCAGCAGGAGCGATACAAAGACCAACCCGGAACCCACTGCAACGCCAACATGCGCAGCAAGTCCCTCCACCAGATCTGCAAGATGGAGCCCGAGGCCGACCAGATCCTGCGCACCGCCATGACCGACCTCAACTTTTCCGCCCGCGCCTACGACCGCATCCTCAAGGTCGCCCGCACCATCGCCGACCTCGACGCCTCCGGCACCATCCTTCCCAACCATATCGCCGAGGCCATCCAGTACCGCACCCTCGACCGCCAGCTCTGGGTCTAGCCGCTTGCCACCGGGGACTTTTCCAAGGATTGGAACCCCGGATGAACGGATGAAGGCAGGGGAGGAGGATTGGCCGCGAAGGAGCGCATGGGACGCAGAGAAATAGGGCGAGCGTCCCGCTTGCCCCCGGCGGAATAGTCCGGTGCAGGCCGAGCAGTTCCGAGCGATGGAAGGGGCAAGCGGGACGCTTACCCTACGTTTCGGAGGCGGCGGCAATGTAGATGCGGCATCTTGCCGCATTGCGGTGGAACGGTGCGGGTGCAATGCGGCAGGTGATTCCGCCGAATAGAAGAAATCTCGCGTCTACGTTTGGGCAATGGCGGCAAAAGAGCGCAGGGAACGCAAAAAAGTAGGGTATGCGTCCCGCTTGCCCACGGAGGAATGGAACCGTTGCTTTCATCAACCGAAAAGATGCAGTAGAAAACCGCGAATGAACGCCAATAAACGCGAATCTGCAAAAATTTAATGTTTGTAGTCACTCCAGGTTTCGGGGCGACAGAAGGGGCAAGCGGGACGCTTACCCTACGTTTGGGCGATGGCGGCGGCGAAGCGGGAGGCGGTTTCCTGTTGCGTTTGCAGCAGGGCTTCGAGCTCGTCGCACCTCGCCATCAGCTCGTCCACCTTTTTTACGATGCGTTGCTGTTCAGATGTAGGTACTAAGGGAATAAGTAGATTGCTCAAATCACCCAATGACACATTGTTAATTGCTCCACCTCTAGCTTTATTATGAATCGCTGTAGATACAAATGAGTCCAGTAGCTGCCTCAGGAAATCTGGACAAAATGCAACGGCTGTACCTTTAATAATAGCCAATGCTTGGTTTGTATTTGCTGGCAGATACTCCGGAAGAATGACACATGTTTCTC
>WFRA01000028.1 GCA_015486775.1 Kiritimatiellales bacterium
ACCGCGCTCTTCTTCGGATCGTTTGCGGGGGTCTCGCTCTTTGCCAACCTGCTGGTGGTTCCGCTCACCTTTTGCATCGTGCTCTCCGGCTGGCTTTCTATTCTGGTGCCGGTGGCGTCGGAAATCTTCAACCATGCCGCGCTGGTCTTTATCGATAGCCTGCTTGGGACGGTTGGATTTTTGTCCAGGCTTCCCCATGCCTATGTCCAGATCGACCCGCCGGCGCTGACGGGGCTCTTTTTCTGGTATGCCGGATGGATTGCCCTGCTTGTCCACGCCCGCACCGCGCGGCAGCGGATCGCCTGCCTGGCCCTCGTTCTTTTTTCCCTGCTCTGGATGGCGGTCTAGGCCACAAATCCCCGCTTGTCTTCCTTCCGCCCACCCGCTACATTCTGCGCTTCCATTTTTTGAAGTTAGGAAATACGCAATACGCAGTACGCAATACGAAATACGCAGTACGAAATACGAAATACGCAGTACGAAATACAAACCACGAAAGGCAAAGCCATGTTCAAACCCATCCCAAGCAAAGTCAGTTTCCCCGGAATGGAGGAGGAGATCCTCAAGCTCTGGGAGGAGCAGGGCACCTTCAAGAAATCGCTCGAAATCCGGAAGGGCGGCAAGGAGTTTGTCTTCTACGACGGCCCGCCGTTCGCCACCGGTCTGCCGCACTACGGCCACCTGCTCGCCGGAACGATCAAGGACATCATCCCGCGCTACCAGGCGATGCGCGGCCACCATGTCTCCCGCCGCTTTGGCTGGGACTGCCACGGCCTGCCCATCGAGGCGCTGGCGCAGGAGGCGCTCGGCCTCGCGGGCGCCCCCGCCATCCAGGAGGCGGGCGTGGACGTCTTCAACGAGCAGTGCCGCTCGATGGTCTCCAAATATGTCGAGGACTGGGAAAAAACCGTCACCCGCATGGGGCGCTGGGTCGACTTTCAGAACGACTATAAAACCATGGACAAATCCTTCATGGAGACCATCTGGTGGGTCTTTTCCGAACTCTGGAAGCAGGGGCGCATCTACAAGGCGCACCGCATCATGCCCTACAGCTGGAAGCTCAACACGCCGCTCTCCAATTTCGAGGCCGGCCGCAACTACCAGGATGTGCAGGATCCGGCCGTCACCGTCCGCGTCCACCTCAAGGACTTTGAGTTTGAAAACGCCAGTGCGCTCATCTGGACTACCACCCCCTGGACTCTGCCGGGCAACCTCGCCATCTGCGCCGGGCCGGAGATCGACTATGTCGCGCTCAAGGACAAGGAGACCCACGAAATCTTCTTGCTGGCCCAGGCACGTGTTTCCGCCTACTATAAGAAGGAAGAGGAATACGAGATCCTCAAATCCTACAAGGGTGCCGAACTCAAGGGGTTGAAATACGAGCCCATCTTTGACTTTTTTGCCGACAATCCCAACTCGTTCCAGATCCTCAACGACGACTTTGTCTCGACCGAGGATGGCACCGGCATCGTTCACATGGCACCCGCCTACGGCGAGGATGACTACCGCATCTGCCGCGCCGTCGACATTCCGCTGGTCGATCCGCTCGACGAGGATTGCAAGTTTACCGCGCAGGTTCCCGACTATGAAGGACAGTTCTGCAAGGAGGCCGACAAGGCTATTATCAAGGCACTCAAGCACGGCGGCAAGCTGATCCACCAGAGCACCATCCAGCATAGCTATCCCTTCTGCGAGCGCACCGACACCCCGCTGATCTACCGCGCCATCGACGCCTGGTATGTGCGCGTGGAGGATCTGCGCGAGCGGATGCTCAAGCACAACGCCACCATCCACTGGATGCCCGGCCACGTCGGCGAAAAGCGCTTTGCCAACTGGCTGGCCAATGCCAACGACTGGAACATTTCGCGCAATCGCTTCTGGGGTTCCTGCATGCCGGTCTGGGTGAATGTCGACGATAAATCCGACATGATCTGCGTCTCGTCCGCCGCCGAGCTCGAAGAGCTATCCGGCCAAAAGGTCGAGGACTTGCACAAGCACCACGTCGACAAAATTCTCATTCAGCGCGACGGCAAGACCTACAAGCGCACCCCCGAGGTGCTCGACTGCTGGTTCGAGTCCGGCTCCATGCCCTACGCCCAGAACCACTATCCCTTCGACAACAAAGAACACTTCGAGGCCAATTTTCCCGCCGACTTTATCGCCGAGGGGCTCGACCAGACCCGCGGCTGGTTCTACACGCTCATGGTGCTCTCCACCGCGCTCTTCGACAAGCCCGCCTTCAAAAACGTGGTCGTTAACGGCCTCGTGCTGGCCGAGGACGGGCTGAAGATGAGCAAGCGGCTCAAGAACTACCCCGACCCCATCCACGTCATCAACGAATATGGCGCGGACGCCCTGCGCCTCTACATGATCTACTCCCCCGTCGTCCGCGCCGAGTCCCTGCGCTTTGCGGAGGAGGGTGTGAAGCACTCGCTCCGCCACCTGCTGCTGCCCTGGTGGAACGCATATTCCTTCTTTATCACCTACGCCAATATCGACGGCTGGACGCCGGAGCAATCGGTGCCGGAGCGCGACAACCTGATGGATCGCTGGATTCAAAGCTCGCTCGCGAGGCTTGAACAGCAAGTGACCGATGCGATGGATCGCTACGATCTCCAGGCCGCCGTCCGCCCGTTCGTCCAGTTTATCGACGACCTGACCAACTGGTACATTCGCCGCTCCCGCCGCCGCTTCTGGAAGAGCGAGGACGACGGCGACAAGATGCAGGCCTACTCCACGCTCTACGAAGTGCTGCTCGGCCTCAGCAAAATTGCCGCTCCCTTCACCCCCTTCATCTCCGAGACGATCTATCAAAACCTCCGCACGGACGCCATGCCGGAATCCGTGCACCTCTGCAACTTCCCGACCGCCGCCGATGCCCGGCGCGACGAGGTGCTCGAAGCCCAGATGGCCATCGTCATGAATGCCGTCGAGCAGGGCCGCGCGCTGCGCGCCGAATACAAACTCAAAAACCGCCAGCCGCTCGCCAAAATGTTTGTGGTGTGCGACGACGAAAAGCTGCTGGCCAACATCCAAGCCTTGGAAAACCTGATCTCCGACGAGTTGAATGTGCGCGAGGTCGAATTTTCCACCGACTCCTCCGAGCTCGCCACCATCCGGGCCAAGCCCAACTTCAAGCAGCTCGGTCCCAAACTTGGGCCGCTGATGAAAAAAGCGGTTCCAATGATTGGAAGTTTGTCCGGCGAACAGATCGCCGCGCTCTCCGCCGGCGAAATCGTGGCCGTGGAGCTCGAAGGGAAAACCATCGAACTGACCGCCGCCGACATCGAGGTGGTGCGCATTCCGAAAGAGGGTCTGGCCGTGAGCGCCGAGGGTTCGCTGGTGGTGGGGCTCGATACGCAGCTCGACGACGGCTTGCTTACCGAGGGGCTGGCGCGGGAGTTGGTACACACCATCCAGAACCTTCGCAAGGAGATGGACCTCGAAGTCACCCAGCGCATCCGCATTGCATTTTCCGGTGACGAGGCGGTTGGCGCGGCGGTTGCCAAATATAGCGACTATATCAAGGCGGAGACCCTGGCGCTGGCCTGCGAGGAGCAGTCCGGGGCGGGGGATGGAAACCTCGGATGCAATTTGAACGGGCACGCATGTTCCCTGTCTATTGCGCCGACCGAACAATAGGCGGATATGGGCGTTGACAGCCGGTTGGGCAGATGATAAACACCCAACCCTTTAATCCGGGTTGGATCAATTTTTTGGACTTGAGAGGCGTAAAAATGGCTACTAAAAAGAGTGTGAAAAAGGCGGCGGCGAAGAATGCTTCTTCGGTGGCCGTATCGGGCGGAGCCCCGCTGAGCGGAAAGATCAAGAAAAACAAGTATTTCAAGATTTCCCAGCTCCGGGATCAGCTCGACCGCCTGTTGCAGCTGCGCGAACGCATCTCCGGCGAAATCCTGTCCATCTCGGCCAATTCGCTCGCCCCCACCGAGCGCGACCCGTCGCTCTCCGACCAGGGCACCGACACCTTCGACCGCGAGTTTGCCCTCAACCAGCTTAGCTCCGAGCAGGATGTCCTTTTCGAGATCGATTCCGCCATCCGCCGACTGGAGGAAGGCACCTACGGCATCTGCGAAATCAGCGGGGAGCCCATCAATATCGAACGCCTCCAGGCGCTTCCCTACGTGCGCTACACCATCGCCACGCAGTCCGAGCTTGAAAAGGGCAACTCCACCTACCGCCCCTTCGGCGCGTCCATCCACGGAATGTAGCCCAGCCGGAGCGAACGCATGCTTGTAATCCTGCTCGGCCTGGCGATTCTGCTTCTGGATCAGATCACCAAGCAGGCCATCCGGGCAAACTTTGCCTACGGCGAATCCCGTCCGGTTATCGAAGGGTTCTTCAACCTCGTCTATGTCCGCAACGACGGCGCCGCCTGGAATGTTCTCAGCGGGCAGAGCCTCGTCCTGATCCTCATCTCCGTGGCCGTCCTCGTGCTGCTCGTCGTCTACCGCCGCTCCTTCCTCCAGGAGACCCTCCCGCACCGGGTCATGCTCGGCCTGATGCTCGGCGGCATCGTCGGCAACCTCGTCGACCGCATCCGTTTCGGCTGGGTCACCGACTTCCTCGACTTTGAATTCGGCACCTACCACTATCCCTCCTTCAACGTCGCCGACTCCGCCATCTGCATCGCCGTCGCCCTCTACATCATCACCAACTTGCTGGGCAAGGAGCGGGGAACCGGGAGCGGGGAGCAGGAAGATGGCTAGCGATACGCAATACGTAGTACGCAATACGCCTTGTGCCTTTTTCCTCGTGGGTCCGACCGCCTCCGGCAAGAGCGCGGTGGCGCAGCACATCGCCGAGCTCGAAGGGCGCCCGATTGTCTCCGCCGACTCCATGAACCTATATAGAGGCATGGACATCGGTACCGCCAAGCCCTCCGCCGCCGAGCGCAATGCGGTGACGTATTGGGGGGTGGACATCGTAGCGCCCACCGAAAAATTCAGTGTCGCCAGCTATCTGGACGCGGTGCGCCCCGCCTTCGAATCCGCCCGCCCGCCCATTGTCGTCGGCGGTACCGGCCTCTACATTAAATGCCTCACCGAAGGGTTTGACGACGTGCCGCCCGAAAACGCCGCCCTGCGCGCCGAGCTCGAAACGCTCGGTTTCCAAGCCTTGGAA
>WFRA01000029.1 GCA_015486775.1 Kiritimatiellales bacterium
CATCTATCTCTTTCTCCGCACCTTTGTCCGCAAGCGGGCGCATAGCCTGGCCAAGGACGAGGGCGACCACTCGCACCGCATGGATGAAGCCTTCCTGCAGCGCATCCTGGCGGAACATCCTTCCCCCTCCGTCGAAATCCTGCTGATCGTCCTCGCCGCCGTCTCGCTCGGCACCGGCCTGGCCTACCACTTCCACTGGCCTTTTTTGATCACCGCCATGTTTGCCGGCTTCCTCGTGGCCAACTTCCACTCCCAGGCGATCTTCGACTCGCTCAAGCTCGAAAACATCGCCCCGGCGCTTAACCTCGCCTTCTTCGCGCTGATCGGCGCCAATATTTCCATGGCGGGCCTGACCCTCGGCACGCTCGGGCTGGTGGGCCTCTACATCGCCAGCCGCCTGATCGGCAAGCTGGCGGGCACCTGGATTGGATGCCGCATCATGCGCGAGGAAAAATCCATCACCACCTACATGCCGACGCTCATGCTGCCGCAGGCCGGCGTGGCCGCCGTCGAAGCGGTCTACGCCGCCGCCATTCTCGGCCGCCCGGAAATCGCCGCCATCATACTTCCGGCCATCGTCTTCTTCGAGGTTGTCGGCGTCTTCATGGTCGACCGCGGGCTGCGGGCCTGGCTCGACGCCGTGCGCGCCGACGAAGCGGCGGAACACCGCGCACGCATGCATAGCCGCCGCAGCGAAGCCGTCCATATGCTCATGGCGCACCTGCCCCTCGAATGCATCAAGCTCGGGCTTTCCGGCACAACCAAAAAAGAGGTGATCGAAGAGCTCGTGGACCACGCCTGCAAGGTGTCCGACGAGCACATCGACCGCGTGCAGGCGCTCCAGGTGCTCGGCGAGCGCGAGCAACTCGCGCCCACCGCCCTCGGCAACGGCATCGCCGTGCCCCACTGCCGCCTGCGGGGCATCGACAACCCCGTAATGGTATTTGGGCGGCATGAAAAAGGCATCCCCTTCGACGGTCTGGACGACGAACCCTGCACCCTCATCTTCCTGATGATGACCTGCGCCCGCGACCCCGGCCAGCATCTGCGCCTGCTCTCCGCCCTCTCCCAGATCCTCAACAGCGCCGAGGTGCGCAAGCGGTTCACCGAAGCCAAGACCCCCGAGGAAATCACCGCCATCCTGACAGATCTGGCATCGCAGGGCTGATCGTCCAGCCGGAACGGTCTCTCTATAATTCATCGGGGTGCCGCTGCACCACATGCCGCGCATCCTGAAGCTTCCAGCTTCGTTTCCCGGAAACCGCGAATAGTTCCGGAACGGGTTTGATCGAATCCGGAATCAGGACTACGGTTCCGGCTTCTATTCATCCCAACTCTGGAGGACTTCATGAAAAGACTGCTCGCATCCGCATTCGCGACACTGGCCATCACGCTCAATCTTTCTGCGGCATTGACCCTGCCGACGATTTTCACCGACCACATGGTGCTCCAGCAGGGTCAGACGGTCCCGGTCTGGGGGACTGCCGATCCCGGCAGTAAAATCACGGTCGGGTTCGCCGGACAGAAAAAGACCGCAACCGCCGGCTCTGACGGCAAATGGTCGGTTGATCTCGACCCGATGAAAGCCAATGCGAAACCGCAGACCATGACCGTCTCATCCTCCAAAGACGGCAAAACCGAAATCAGCGACGTTCTGATCGGCGAAGTCTGGCTCTGCTCCGGACAGTCCAACATGCAGATGCCGATGCAGGGATGGCCGCCGAAATGTCCCCTCGACAATTCCGCTGCGGAAATCGCCGCCGCAAACATTCCGCTGCTTCGCCTTTATAGAACCCCGATGGTCGCCTCCGGCGTTCCGAAAGAACGCATTGATGCGTCATGGACAACCTGCACACCGGAAACCGCCGCGGAATTTTCGGCCGCCGGGTTCTATTTCGGCCGCAAACTTCAGCACGATCTCGATGTTCCGGTCGGCCTGTGGCAGAGCGCATGGGGCGGAACCCGCATCGAGCCATGGACGCCTCCGTGCGGCTTTGAAGGCTTCGACTCGCTGGCCTCCATCCGCCAGCAGATCAAGAACATTCCGCCGAACCTAGGCACAAATCCCAAAACCATCAGACGGGAACGGCAAACACCGACCGCTATCTTCAACGGGATGCTCTACGCCAACATCCCCTTCGCCATTAAAGGCGCCATCTGGTACCAGGGCGAAGCCAACCACAACGAAGGCATGCTCTATGTCGACAAAACCGCCGCCTTGCTCAAAGGATGGCGCAAGCTGTGGGGATACGATTTCCCGTATTATTTCGTGCAGATCGCACCGTTCCGCTACGGAACACAGGATCCCGCTGTATTGGCCGAGTTCTGGGAAGCACAGGCGGCCATTGTCAAGGAAGTTCCCAAAACCGGCATGGCCGTTATCACCGATGTCGCAACACTCGACAACATCCACCCGTCGAACAAGAAAGCTCCCGGCACCCGCCTCGCCCTGCTTGCACTCGACAACACCTACGGCAAAAACGTCGTCAGCACCGGCCCGACCTTCAAAAAAATGAAGATTCTCGGCAACGCCATCGAAATTGAATTCGACTCGGCCAAAGGCCTCGCCACCCGCGACGGCAAAGCCCCCGACTGGTTTGAAATCGTTGGCGAAGACGGCCGCTTCAAACCCGCCAAAGCAGTCATTAAAGGCAGCCGCGTCATCCTCAGCTCCCCAGACGTTGAAAAGCCGGTCGCCATGCGCTTCGCATGGAGCAAGCTGGCGACGCCGAACCTGATGAACGCCGCCGGACTGCCCGCTCCCGCTTTCCGTGCCGGAGACGCCCCGGAGCCGAAACTGCCGGACATGGTGCAGATTCCCGAAATGAAAGGGTTCAACCTCGTCTATCAGCTCGTCATTCCAGCCAGCTGCAACTTTACCCAGCCGCCGGAATACACCATCGACAACAGCGCAAGCACCGGCCCGTTCAAACAGATCGCCTACCTGCTCGAACTTCAGGAAGACGACGGAGACGTCCAGTATGCCTTCGCATCCATGGACGCCTTCACCGACAACATCAAACAGGTCGCTGTTCCGACAGTCTCCAGCGGCGCGCGCTTCATGCAGAAGGTCGACAACCTCACTGTCCGCAGCAACGTGGGCGGCATAAAGGAAGTCACCGGGTCGGACGGCGGAAACATCGAATTCTGGCCCGGCAACTACAGCATGGGCAACGCCAAGCAGATTCCTGGAGCAGACAGCAAGCGCTTTGATTTCGGAGATGCCGGCTCGGACAAAATTCCGGGCTACGGCTGCATGCAGGTTCACAACTGGAAAGAGCGGCAGACGGTCTTTGCCTTCAACCACTGGAACGGCGGAACCGTCGACATCGGCATGGGCAACTCGCCCGGAAAAACATCGGACTGGACTTTTGTCGGGAATGGCGGCTCCTACTTTTTGCGCCGCCTGACCGTATTCGTCAAATAACCCAATTGCATTTTTTAGGATAACCGAGCATCCCGACGGATCTGGCGACACAGACCTGATCGACGGCCCCAAAACGATCCGAAAAATCCTTTTGCACAATGCCGAGGTTATAACTATTGTTCCCACATGACCTATAAAACCAAAGTGCGCAAAATCGGAAATTCGCTGGGGGTCGTTCTGCCCAAGGAAGCGTTGCAAGCGATGAAGGTGAAAGAGGGTGCCGTCCTCTACATTACCGAGGCACCGGAATGC
>WFRA01000030.1 GCA_015486775.1 Kiritimatiellales bacterium
CGGCCTTATCAAGCAAGGCGGCCATGTTTTGCCGAGCTTCCGAATAGGTATACACTTCCATTTTACACCTCCAATACATCAATGCACATTTCCGTGGCCATGCGAACCATCTGGCGATCCAGCGTCAACAACGGAGCCTTGTAGCGCATGGCGCTTGCCAGCAAATAGGCATCATAGGCATAAATCCTGTGCCGGTCGGCAACCACCAACGACTCGCGGAGATCGACATCTACATACCGAACAGGAATTTCATTGAATACCATCAAGGCTTTCTCCACCTGTTTGAATGTTATTCGTCCGCGCTTTAGCATCGCCGAAAAAGCATTCCCGATCTCCCAATAAACCGACTTTGGGGCTATCAGGGAGAACCCCTCCACCAACTTAATGAGTTTCACCTTTTCAGGTTCGTTGGCGATGACCGCAACCAGGGCAGATGTATCGATCAGAATGTTTTTCATGCCGATTAATTAACAATTGTACAACCCATAGTCAAGCCAATGGATGTCCTTTCCCCCTATTTGCCGAAGAGCCATTTTCCCAGGCCCTTCAGATCGTTCTTGAGTTCTTCGTTTTCGCCGATCTCGTCCACCTGCTCGCCCAGAATATCGATCAGGGTGTCGGTGGTGACCGGAGCGGGTGAATTTGTATCGGAAGCGTTACCGTTTGCCAAATCTTTCAGCACCTTCTGCACCGTTTCGCTCTCGCCGACCTCGTCCACTTTGGCGGCGAGCGCCTCGACGGCGGCATCGGTCAGATCCTCCGGCGCGGCATTCGTCGCGCCCGCCTCCTTGGCCAGCACCCCGCCCAGAAAGGAGGAGACCAGCGTCCGGGCATTGCCGCCGATAGCGGCGGCCAGCGCCGCCTGAAGGTTCGCCTCCGGCGCCTGCACCGTCCCTTCGATCGGCACCGCGAACCGGAGCGACCCGATCGAGGCCATGCCGCCGAGCCGGTCGGCCAGCTTGTCCTCCAGCACGATATCTTTGATTTCCAGAGTCGCAAAAGAGTCCCCGAACCGCCCGTCCAGGCAGTGCAGCCGGGGTTCGAACCCAAAGGGGGCGGAGCGGATGCCCAGCTTGTCGTAGGCCTCCTCCAGAATGCGCGGATCGATCTCCATCACCTTGCCCGCCAGATCGAACGAGGGGGTTTGGGGATCGGCAAGCGGGGCGACCCGAGCTTGCAGGTCGGTCACGAAGCTGGTGCGGCGGTTGCCCAACGAACCGATCAGCGAAAGGTCACCCCATTCCGCGGACGGATCGCGCAGGGTGGAAAGGTTGCTGCCGGAAAGCGCCAGGTCGAGGGAAATGTCGAGCTGATCGAGCTTAAAGTCGATATAGCGGAGCTTGGCGCGGCAGGCAACCGACTCGACCAGAATTTCCGGCAGGGGCTTGGGTTCCGCCATCTCCGGCGGGGAAGGTTGCGGCCGCGCGGGGACAGACGGCTGCTTTCCAACCTCTGGAACTTTTTCCGGCGCGGGTTTTCCAACCTCTGGAACCGGTTCAGACGGCGGCATGGCCGCCGCCTGAAGCGAATCGATATTAAACTCGCCGTCCTTGTTACGGATCACGTTGAACAGGGCGTTCTCCACCTCGATACTATTCACCAAAACGGGCTTTTTTTTCAGCAGCGAAAAGAGATCCACCTGCACCACCACGCGGTCGATCGAGGCCATGTTTTCCAGCAGGAAGCCCTCGGGGTTTTTGATCTCGACCTCCTTGAGGTAGAGCAAGCCGCCGGGCAGGTTGATCGACAGCCGCCCCACCCTTGCGTCGATGCCGTAGTCGGCCTTGATCTGCGGCAGGACGACCTTGCGCATCATGTTCGTCAGGCCAAACTGCAAAAAGAGGTGCAACCCCAGCAGGATCACCGCACCCAGCGCAAATATGCTCGCCAACACCTTGAAGCTCGTTTTCATCCCGTCTCCCAATGAATCGTCTCCACCATCCCAGAAACCCGCCCATTAATCCACCAAGGAATCGGCTGGAACCGATAGTTGCTTTTTTTTGCGGATTTTCCCGGCGGGATGCCTATAGT
>WFRA01000031.1 GCA_015486775.1 Kiritimatiellales bacterium
GGGGGTGGCGGAGGAAGTCACCACCGAGGTGGCCGAAGCGGTCGAAGAAACTCCCGCCGCTCCGCCGCCCCCGGCGGAGCCTGAAAAGTTCAACCCGCTGCGCGAAGACCACGGCCCGCTCAAGCAGTTGGTGGATTTTAATTTCCTGCAATATGCCTCGTATGTCATTTGCGACCGCGCGATCCCGACCCTGGAAGATGGCCTCAAGCCGGTGCAACGCCGCATCCTCCATTCGCTGAAGGAGAAGGATGACGGGCGGTTTATCAAGGTAGCCAATATTGTCGGCCACACGATGCAGTACCATCCGCATGGCGACGCATCGATCGCCGATGCGCTGGTGACGCTGGCCAACAAGCGCTACCTGATCGAGGGACAGGGAAACTACGGCAACATTTTCACGGGCGACCGGGCGGCGGCATCGCGCTATATCGAGTGTCGCCTGACCGAGCTGGCCCGCAAGGAGATCTTTAACAAGGAGCTGACGGAGTGGATCGCCAGCTACGACGGGCGCAACAAGGAGCCGATCACCCTGCCGAGCAAGCTGCCGCTGATGCTGATGCTCGGCGCGGACGGCATCGCCGTCGGCCTTTCGACAAGCATCCTGCCCCACAACTTTATCGAGCTGCTCGAAGCGCAGATCGAGATCCTGCGCGAAAAGAAGCGCACCCCCGTCGAGCTCAACCTGCTGCCCGACTTCCAGACCGGCGGGCTGATGGACGTTTCCGAATACGACAAGGGGCGCGGGAAGGTCAAGCTGCGGGCGCGGATCGAACCGCGCAAGAACAACAGGCTGGTCATCACCGAAGTCCCGCACGGAACCACCACCGAGTCGCTGACCGCCTCGATCGAGGATGCGGTAAAGAAGAAAAAGGTGCCCGTGCGCGCCATCGACGACTTTACCGCCGAGAAGGTGGAGATCGAGCTGACGCTCACCCAGGGCGCCTCGCAGGAAAAGGCGACCCAGGCACTCTACGCCTTCACCAAGTGCGAGACCTCGGTCTCCAGCCGCCTCATCTGCCTGCGCGACAAGCGGCCGGTCGAGATGACGGTCGACGAGGTGCTGCGCGCCAATACCAAGCAGTTGGTGGAGATTCTCGAAGGCGAGCTCAACCTGCGCAGAGCCAAGCTACTCGACGATTTCCACAGCAAGACCCTGGTGCAGATTTTTGTCGAAAACCGGATCTATAAACGGATCGAGCAGTGCAAGAGCTACGAAAGTGTCATCGCGGCCATCTACAAAGGCCTCGAACCTTTCAAGGACCAGCTGCGCCGGGCGATTGTCGACGAGGATATCGAGATGCTGCTGGGCGTGCGCATCAAGCGCATCTCGCTCTTCGACATCAACAAGAACCGGCAGGATATCGAAAACATTCTGGAGGAGCTGGCCGAGGTGGAGAAAAACCTCGGGGCGCTCAAGGGCTATGCCATCCGCTACCTCAAGCGGCTGATCAAGGAGTACAAGGGGCAGTATCCCCGCTGCACGGAATCCACCTCGTTCAAGGAGATCGCCGTCCGCGAGCTGACCGCCACCGAGCTGCAGATCAAGCAGGACGAAAACGGATATATCGGCACCAACGTCAAGGGCGAGGTATTGCTGGAATGCTCCTCGCTCGACAAGCTGCTGGTGGTCTGGAAAAACGGCATGTACAAGGTGATGCCGCCGCCAGAAAAGCTTTTCGTCGACGGCAATCTGGAGCGGTGCGAAATCTTCGACCGCGAAAAGCAATACACCGCGGTCTACACCGACGCGCGCCTCACCTACCTCAAACGCTTCAAGTTTGGCGGGGTGATCATGAACAAGGAATACTACCTCACGCCCGGCGAAAAATCGAAGCTCAAGCTACTGGTCGACGGCACCCCCGAGGCGGTCTACGTGAAATACCAGAAGGCCAAGGGGCAGCGCATCCGCCAGCAACGCTTCAACCCGTCCGACATCGCCATCAAAGGGGTGAAGTCGCGCGGCAACCGGATGACCACCAAAAGCATCCAATACATCGGCACCGAGCCCGGCCGCTGGTGGGATGCTGACGATGCCGGTGCCATCCCTGACGGCGTGCTGCTTTAGGACGCGAGAATACCGCGGCCTGTTCATCTGCCGGAATTTTTTCGGCAAACAAGATGAGCCATCTGGTCAAAGCTTGAGAGACGAATTTACGTGCCTCATGGCATGTATGTTGCTGCTTTTTCTGTTTAAAATGGAGGTACATCAAATGAAAAAATTCATTGCGGTTGCAGGATTGGTTTTGCTGGCGGGTTCCAATGCCTGGGCGGTGATCGTTGCCGGGGGCGACGGCACCCAAAACACGACGGCTCCTTCCGGCGGACAGGGGTGGGACTATGTGGGCCGGATCACCTCGGCCAACGGCGCGCCATCGAGCGTGACCTATCTCGACAACAATTGGTTCATTACCGCCCACCACATCAAGGTGCTGGACAATCCCACCGGCGTGCTGCTCGGCGGCTCCTCCTATTCGATCGACGCCTCCAGTTGGACGCGCCTGACCAACAGCGTGGGTAGCGATGCCGACCTGGAGATGTTCAGGGTTACCAGCAACGTCGGGCTTTCCGCCCTGACGGTGCGTTCGTCCGCCACCTCCAACGGTAGCGGCCTGACGATGATCGGCAACGGGCGCAACCGCGAAACCTCCGAAACCACATGGAACAACTCCTGGGTGGAAGGAGGATCCCCGACCGTCTACACCGGCTACAAATGGGCAACGGGCGCCACCAAGCGCTGGGGAACCAACAACAAGGACGCCGATGCCGGGCTGGTGGATGACGGCTATGGAACCACCGACATGTTCTACTCCGACTTCGACGATGCGGGCGGTAGCGAAGCGCAGGGAGCAACCTACGACTCCGGCGGCGGCGTTTTCTACAACACCAGTAGCGAGTGGGAGCTTGCGGGCATCATGCTTACCACCGCCGGATACAAGGATCAACCCGCATCGACCTCGGTCTACGGAAACCTGACCTACATGGCGGATCTCTCGACCTATTCCGGACAGATTGCCGACACGGTCGCCATCCCCGAGCCTTCGGCGCTGGCGCTCGGCCTGCTCTTCCCGGCGGCCGCCTTCTACATCCGCCGCACCTTCATGATCTGATTCCGAAAAAAAAAGCCCGATCCGAAGACCGGGCTTTCAAGATGGTGGAGGATAACGGGATCGAACCGTCGACCTCGTGACTGCCAGTCACGCGCTCTCCCAGCTGAGCTAATCCCCCGCAAAAGGACGGACTTTATAGTCTGGGTCGGTTCGGGGTGTCAATCCCGATTCGATAAATTTTGCCGGTTTCGGGATCGGCGCTACTTCCGGTCCAGTTCGTTCTGGATGCTTTCCGGGCGGAGCAGGTATTCGGAGTTTCCGATGGCGATGGTGGCGTAGGTGGGGTGGATCTCCTTGAGCACCACACCGGAATCGATCTCCATGCCGGGGGTGACCACTTGGTCGTTGATGATGGCGACCGAGTTGGTTCCGCCCATGCCGATGCCGGTGATGAGATAGGTTTTGGACTGGCGCTTGACCTTCAGGGTGCTGGGCAGAACCTTCGGCGGAGCGGCAGGGTTTGCGGCTTGCGGTTCCGGCGGCGCGGAGGCCTTCGGCTTGTCGCCGCACCCCTGGAGCAGCAAGGGGATTGCCGCGATGGCCAGAGCTTTTTTTATGGGATATGCAGTCATGGCAGCGAAGACCTCCACGTTGCTGGATCGATTTGTTGTGCGGGGATCATTGAAGAGTGCCTGCCGAAAAACAACCTTGGATCGCATCTTTTTCGGGAGAGATGGGCTTGGGCGCAAAATACCGTTGTTTTTGCGGTTTAATTAGGGTTGACAGGCTGGGGGCGATTCCGTAGTTTCCGCCCCTTGATTTTTGGAAAGAAAGCCCCGGCGGGGCATTGAGGAATTTTATGGAAGCATATGCGGTAATAGAAACCGGAGGAAAGCAGTACCGTGTCCAGCAGGGCGATGTCCTCGACGTGGAGCTGCTGGCGCTCGAAGAGGGGGCGAACGTGGAGTTCGATACGCTGGCTGTCTCCAACGGAAGCGACCTGACCATTGGAACCCCCTTGGTCGAAGGCGCCAAGGTCAAGGCTTCGGTGGTGGAAAACCTGCGCGGCAAGAAGATCTACTCTTTCAAGAAGAAGCGCCGCAAGGGCTATCGTCGCAAGATCGGTCATCGCCAGGAACTGACGAAGATCAAGGTAGAATCAATCACAGCATAGTTTTGCAGGGAGGCAACCATGGCTCATAAGAAAGGACAAGGATCATCCAGCAACGGCCGCGACTCCAATGCGCAGCGCCGCGGCGTGAAGCGTTTTGGCGGACAGACCGTAACGGCCGGCAGCATTTTGGTTCGTCAGGTGGGAACTAAGTTCCACCCCGGCGTAAACGTGGGTTGCGGAAACGACTACACGCTCTTCGCACTGAAAGATGGCGTTGTTGAATTCGACAAGCGCCAGCGCAAGGTGCATATCCGCGAGGTCGTCGCGGCCTAGGCCGCACGGATCCGAACGTTGGATGGGAGGCGGGTCGATAGCCCGCCTTTTTTCGTGGGAAAACCGAGGCAAGACCCTATACTGTGCGCAACATGAA
>WFRA01000032.1 GCA_015486775.1 Kiritimatiellales bacterium
GTTCAGCTTCCCGTTCAGGGGATTGACACAACTTTATTGGGTATCTCCGAGGGTTTTCAATGTCGAGTCTCTCCAAATTTACCGAACCCCAGGTATTTCGCCGCTTCTCGCCGGTCTTGCTCTCCGAGATGCTTGGCCGCCATCCTGCCTTGCTTGAGAGCCGGGGCATCTTCCTTCCGGCACAGCCGGACGAATACAACATGCCCTATGACCGGATTGCCGACCTCTTCCTTCATGTGGACGGGGAGCACATGGAAATCTACGATGCGATCCACCTGGTCAACCGCCTCGCCAACGCCAAGGGGGTTGGCGCCATCGGGACGGTCGCCCGTGATGCCGGGGTTGTCGTTCCGCCCAACCTGTCCTCGCCCTACGATGTTTCGTTGTGGACGTGGCTCAGCCACCCGCGCGTGCTGGAGCGGGCGGGCTACAGGGTTCAGATGCACAACGCCCGTTCCTTCCACTACTTCAATCCGATGCAGGACGGGCTGCCCGACCTTGCATACGACGATTCGCACATCGGCCGCTTTGCCTCCGCGATGGGGGCATGCTATCGCAACGCCCGCAGGTGCGGGGCGGTCAAGGTCACCGATGTCGTGGAGGGCGAGGAGCTTTGGCTGATGATCCATCACGGCGGACACCTCGACCGGCGGGGAAACGTGGACGAGGAAACCGGCGACGTTTCGACCATCTGCTTCCACGAGGAGCAATACGATGTGCTGGTCTACAATACCCGCTACCACGAACTGAAAATAAGGAACACGGCGAAGAGGATTATGGAGGTCATGCGCATGGAGTTTGGCAGCATCTTTTTCGGCACGCCGCACACCTTCGCCCGGCGGGCGCCCTTCAATCTCGAGGCGCTCTGCGGAAGGAATCTCGGCTTTCTTTCATCCACCCGGGTTGCGGGCATCCACTCCGTCAAGCTGGCGGAGGTTCGCTACGGCGTGGGCGGAGCCTGCAACAAGACGGTTCACATCAAGGCGGAAAACCTGCTGTATGCATTGGACAGGGGCGGGCGCGTCATTCCGGCGGAAGTGCTTGGCGTGGACTATGCCAAGTTCAAGTTCCGTTTTTCAGGGGACTCCAAGTCACGCTCGGTCGAAATCCGCACCCCGAACAAGTCCAGCTTCGGGCGGGAGTCCGATGCCCCGCTGGTGGAGCAGTGGCTGCGCAAGGCATCCATTTTGAACGGGATGCAGGTGGAGTCGGAGGCTTTGCGCTTCTTTTCCCTGATCCACCGGCACATGGCGGCATCGTACACCCTGAACGAATGGCGTTGCTTCCTGGGGGAACAGTTCGGTCTCGTTTTCCCGTTGTTGCGCGATACGGGGGTGCAGGCGACCTATTGGTGCGCCGAAGATGGATATTCAAGATTGCCGCTTGTGCGCGAAGGGGAAAAGCTTGTGGCAATCTCCCCCGATTACGAATCGGAATCGGATCTGGAACAGCGGGACATCGAGCCGGAGGAAGTTGCGCTTTGGGAACTGCCTCCTGCACGCATAGCCGAACGCCTGGCGGAAACCTGCTCCCTGGATGCCGGGTTTTCCGATCTCGAAAACGGAATATACCGGATCGGTTCGTTCCGGGGTGCCGACAGCCGCCGCTTCCGCGCCTACATGCTTTCCAACCCCGCCCGGCGCACTGCTTCCTTGGCCAAGCAGCTCTTCGGCATGGAGCAATCGCCCATGCTCTGCATGTCCCCGGAATACTGTTCCGATACGGAAACCTTCCTCTCCCAATCCGGTTGCTGCTACATCCCGATGGCGGACATGCTGGACTCCTCCCTTGAACCCGGCGGAGCATTCCACCAAGCGCAGGCGGACTTCCTTCAAAAGCAGGCGGAGAAAGAGCTGTTGACGCAGGATCAAATTGCCGGGTTCCTTTCCATTGCCACCAAGCTCGATGATAGTCGCCGCATAAAGGCACCGACCCATGCCGCCGTTTTGCAGATGTATTGCATGGAAGGCCTCACAACTACCCAGATCGAAAAGAAAGGCTATTCATTCAAGGGGTCAGAACGCTTTTTTCATCATTTCTGCCGCCCACTTCTGCGGAGGGTCTCTTTCCAGACACAGGAAAACAGTTGAATTCAAGGTTCCCCGCGCTTTTTCGCGGCCATTGAATTCATCGCCCTCCACTTCCCCGCCGGGATGGCGGGTCGAAGTCGAGCGAGA
>WFRA01000033.1 GCA_015486775.1 Kiritimatiellales bacterium
CCCCCGACCACATCCGCGCCATGGCCCAAGCCGTCAAGCAACACCCTCCGCGCGCCATTAGGGGCATTAGCATTAGAGGTCACATTAGGGGTCACATTAGGGGTCAGTCCGATATTTTAACATTATCGGAAAAAATATTAAAATATCGGACTGACCCCTATCCCTATCCTGATGACCCCTATCCTGACCCCTATCCGGACTATCCTCATTTCAGCGGGCTGGAGCCGCTGGAGATCACGCCGGAGATGAATCTGGCGATGGTAGGCGAGCGAAGCAATATTACCGGATCGCCCAAATTTGCGCGGCTCATCCGCGAGGGCGACTTGGAGGCGGCCTTGCAGATTGCCCGCCAGCAGGTGGAAAATGGCGCCAACCTCATCGACATCAACATGGACGAGGGGCTGATCGACTCCAAGGCGATGATGGTCAAGTTCCTCAATCTAGTGGCGTCCGAGCCTGATATTTGCCGGGTACCAATCATGATCGACTCCTCCAAATGGGACGTGATCGAGGCGGGGTTGAAGTGCATCCAAGGTAAGGGCATCGTCAACTCCATCAGCATGAAGGAGGGCGAGGAGCTCTTCCGCGAGCACGCCCGCAAGATCCAGCGCTACGGCGCGGGCATGGTCGTCATGGCGTTCGACGAAAAAGGACAGGCCGACACCACCGAGCGACGGGTGGATATCTGCACCCGCGCCTACCATATTCTCGTCGACGAGCTGGGCATTGACCCGACCGATATTATTTTTGACCCCAACGTTTTCCCGATCGGAACCGGCATGGAGGAGCACCGCATTAATGCCGTCTCCTTCATCGAAGCCACCCGGATCATCCGCGACACCCTGCCGGGGGTATCGGTGAGCGGCGGCATCTCAAACGTCTCATTTTCGTTCCGGGGCAACAACCGGGTGCGCGAAGCCATCCACGCCTCCTTCCTCTACCACGCCATCGAGGCGGGACTGAACATGGCAATCGTCAACCCCGGCATGCTCGAGGTCTACGACGAAGTCGACCCCGAGCTGATGAAAGCCGTCGAGGATGTGGTGCTCAACCGCGACGCCGACGCCACCGAGCGGCTGATCGACTTTGCCGAACAGATCAAGGCCGAGGGCGGCGGAACCAAAAAGGAAACCGAAACGCAGGCATGGCGCAATAGCACGGTCGAGGAGCGGCTTGAACACGCACTGGTCAAGGGCATTATCGACCATATCGACAAGGATACCGAAGAGGCGCGTCAAAAACTGGGTAAGCCCCTGCTGGTGATCGAAGGGCCGCTGATGGCCGGCATGGATGTGGTGGGCGACCTCTTTGGCGCCGGTAAAATGTTCCTGCCGCAGGTGGTCAAAAGCGCGCGCGTAATGAAAAAGGCAGTGGCCTATCTCCAACCCTACCTCGAAGCCGAGAAGCAGAGCGGCGAAAGCACCTCCGCCGGAAAAGTGCTGCTCGCAACGGTAAAGGGCGATGTCCATGATATTGGCAAAAACATTGTCGGCGTGGTACTGGCCTGCAACAACTTTGAAGTAAAGGACATTGGCGTGATGGTTCCCTGCGAAACCATTTTGAAAGAGGCACGGGAGTGGGGTGCCGACATTGTTGGGCTCTCCGGCCTCATCACGCCGTCGCTCGACGAAATGGTGCATGTGGCCAAAGAGATGAAGCGCGAAGGGATGGAGCTGCCCCTGCTCGTCGGTGGTGCCACCACCAGCAAAAAGCACACCGCCGTTAAAATCGAACCGCATTACGATGCCCCAGCCATCCAGGTATTGGATGCCTCGCGCGCCGTTGGCGTGGTGCAATCGCTCCTGAGCGGCGACACCGACTATCGCCGCGCCATCACCATCGAATACGAAGCCATCCGCAAAGAACACCTTTCCGGCCAAAAAGCCCGGGAATTCCAACCCTTGGAAAAAGCGCGCGCCAACGCCTTTTCCACGGATTGGAAAAACTACCCCCCCCCTACCCCAACCTTCACCGGCATCCGCGCGGTCGAAGCAACGGTGGAAGAGCTCGTTCCCTACATCGACTGGATGCCCTACTTCCGGACCTGGGAACTCAACGGAAAATTCCCCGCCATCCTCGACAACCCCGAAGCGCGGTCGGTCTACGACGATGCGCAGGTGCTGCTCCAAAAAATTATCGACGAAAAAATATTCCAGCCGCGCGGCGTGTACGGATTTTTCCCCGCCGCCCGCATCGGCGACGATGTTCGAATCCAACTCGATGGGCGAAGCGAAACCTTCCACTTCCTCCGCCAGCAGATGGTCAAAAAAGACGACACGCCCAACCGCAGTCTCGCCGACTTTATCGCCCCGAAGGACGACTACATCGGCGCGTTCGCCGTCACCACCGGCCCGGCGGTCGTCGAAATGGCCGACACCTTCAAGGCCGACCACGACGACTATAACGCCATCCTCGTGCAGGCCGTCGGCGATCGACTCGCCGAAGCCTTTGCGGAATACATCCACAAGCTCGCCCGCGATGCGTGGGGCTTTGGCACCACCGAAAATCTCTCCGCCGAAGAGATGATCAAAGAAAAATATCGCGGCATCCGCCCGGCGCCCGGCTATCCTGCCTGCCCCGACCACACTGAAAAAATCCCCCTCTTCCAAGCCTTGGAAGCCACCGCCCGCACCGGCATCGAGCTGACCGAATCCATGGCCATGAACCCGCCCAGCTCCGTCTCCGGCCTCATCTTCTCGCACCCCGAAGCGCGCTACTTCCCCCTCGGGCGCATCGACCGCGACCAAGTCGCCGACTATGCCGAGCGAAAAAGATGGACGCTCGAAGAGGCTGAAAAATGGCTCGCCCCCAATCTGGGATACGGGGCGTAACGAGTAATGCGTAATTCGTAAACCCCTCCCTTGACAAGGGCGTAAATCAGGAATAAAACTCCCGATATGCAATATTACATACAGCGAATTTTATCTAAAAAAGTTGTAGGCCACCTTCAGACCACTCCGGCGGTGGCTCTGCTCGGGCCGCGCCAATGCGGAAAATCAACCCTGGCCAACAGGCTCCTCGAAGAGCGACCGAACATGCTTATTCTAGACATGGAAAGACCGCAGGATCGTGCCATGCTCGAAGATCCCGAAGCCTTCCTCAGCGCAAACAGCAACCAACTCATCTGCCTGGACGAGGTGCAGCGTGTTCCCGAGCTTTTTCCCATTCTGCGATATGCCATCGATCAACACGGAGGAACTGGCCGATTCCTGCTACTCGGTTCGGCATCGCGCGACCTGATCGAGCAGGCCTCCGAGTCGCTGGCCGGCCGCATTGCCTACCTGGAACTAACCCCGTTTCTCTGGCAAGAGGCCAATCTCCAAAACATCAAATTCAACGACTATTGGACACGGGGCGGCTTCCCCCGCAGTCTTTTGGCAAGCTCCAATGGCACCAGCATGGAATGGCGGCAAGAATTTGTTCGAAGCTTTTTGGAACGCGACCTCCTGCAGCTCAAGCCTCGGCTTTCCCCAGAACGGGCTCGGCGTCTTTGGATCATGGTCGCCCACTGCCACGGGCGCGTCCTAAACAAATCCCAGCTTGCTGCGGCACTCGATGTGGATGCCCATACCATCGGCTCCTATCTAGACCTTCTCGAAGCCGCTTTCATGATTCGGCGCTTGCCCCCCTACCATTCCAATCTTCGGAAGCGGCTGGTTAAAAGCCCGAAGATTTATATCCGCGACACCGGCATCCTGCACACGCTGCTGGGCATTCAGGATTTCAACGCCCTGCTCGCCCATCCTGTCCGGGGATTCTCATGGGAAAGCCTGATCATCGACCAGATCCTCGCTCGGCTCCATCCCTTGGCTCAAGCCTCCTTCTATCGGAGCGCAAAAGGAGCCGAAGCGGATCTATTAATCGAGCATAACGGAAAAACAATCCTTCTCGAAATGAAGGCCTCCTCCGCGCCGAAAATGGAACGGGGCTTCTGGAACGTCCTTGCCGACATCGATCCTCTTTTTGCCCGCGTCATTGCCCCTATCGAGCGGCGCTACCCCCTCAAACAAGGGGTAGAGGTGGTGCCACTGAACGAAATCATCACCGAAGGCCTCTCCGAAGGATGGCTACAATAACCTTCAAACCCAACCGGAACCTATGATGAAAAACATACTCGAACGCATCACCGACCACCCCCTCATTTTTGACGGAGCCATGGGCACGATGATCTACTCCAAAGGCGTGTTCATCAACACCTGCTACGAGCACCTGTGCGTCACCAATCCAAAACTCATCCTCGGCATCCACCGCGAATATGCCGATGCGGGAGCCGACGTGATCGAAACCAACTCGTTCGGCGCCAACCGCGCCAAGCTGCAAGGACACGGCCTGGCCGACCAGCTCGAAGCCATCAACCGCGCCGCCGTCCGGCTGGCGCGCGAAGCGGCGGGCGGCCACGCACTCGTTGCCGGCTCGGTCGGCCCCGTGCTCAAGCCCCGGCAGGTTTTTCTTGAATCCAAGGCGGACGGCCTGCGGGAAACCTTCCGCGAACAGCTCGCGGTGCTGGCCGACGAAGGGGTCGACTTTTTCATGCTCGAAACCTTTACCCATATCCAAGAAGCACAACTCGCCGCGCAAGTGGCGCAGGAGTTCAACCTCCCCGTCTTTGTCTCCATGACCGTCGGGAAAGAGGGCGAAAGCGCCAAAGGGCGCCCCATCGAACAAATTATCCAAACTCTGGAAAACGACGACCACATCGACGGCATTGGACTCAACTGCGGGGTGGGGCCGGCGGCGGCCTACAGCAACGCCGAACGCGCCCTGCCCCACACCAGCAAGCCGCTGGTGGTGATGGCCAACGCCGGTCTGCCGCAGGAGGTAGACGGACGGATGATCTACATGGCCTCGCCGGAATATTTTACCGAATACGCCAAACGCATGATCGAGCTGGGCGTGCGCGGGGTCGGCGGATGCTGCGGCACCACCCCCGCCGACATTGCCGAGATGGCCAAGAGCATCAAATCCATGACCGGCGTAAAACAGCACGTCGCCATCGCCAGCCACACCGAGCAGGAAGCCCCGCAAGTCGACGTGGTTCCAATGGCTGGAAAATGCGCCTTCGCCGCCAAACTCGCATCCGGCGAAAAAGTCACCAGCATCGAGATCACCCCGCCCCGCTCCATCGATTTGAAACCGATGCTCGACAAGTGCCGCACCTGCAAGGAGGCGGGCATCGACGCCATCAACATTCCCGACGGGCCGCGAGCAAGCGCGCGCATCTCACCGATGGTCGCCGCGCTGGCGATCGAGCGCGAAGTGGGCATCGAAACCGTCCTGCACTACTGTTGCCGCGACCGCAATCTGATCGGCATGCAATCCGACCTGCTCGGCGGCTATGCGGGCGGCCTGCGCAACTATCTCATCATCACCGGCGATCCGCCCAAGCTCGGCGACTATCCCGACTCCACCCCCGTCTTCGATGTCGATGCCGTGGGGCTGACGCAGGTGGTGACCAATCTCAACCACGGCGTGGACGTGGGCGGCAACCCGATCGACCCGCCAACCGGCATCCTGATTGGCGTAGGTGCCAACCCGTGCGCCGTCGAACCCGAGCGCGAGTTGCAGCACTACCTCAACAAAATCAACGCCGGGGCGGAATATGCCATCACCCAGCCCATTTTCGATCCCGAAGCCCTGCTGCGCTTCATGGATGCGGCGGCAGCGCGGGGCGGCAACATTCCCGTCGTTGCCGGGGTCTGGCCGCTGGTCTCGTTCCGCAATGCCGAATTCCTCGCCAACGAGGTTCCCGGCGTCGAAATCCCCGATGTCATTCTGGAGCGAATGAGCCATGCCAAAACCAAAGAGGATGGCCGCAAGCTCGGCATCGAAATCGCTCGCGAGATCTGCGAAGCCATCGCCGACCGCGTGGCGGGCTATCAGGTCAGCGCCCCCTTTGGCATCGTCGGCCTCGCCCTCCAAGTACTGGAATCATGATTTGCGACAGTTATCCCTATTCGTTGTTGATTCCGGTCGGTTCGCGTGGGAACATCCTAGGATGAACACCAGTTCGGAAGGAGACCAACGAATGCTCAACGCTGTTATTTTTGATTTTGACGGAATTATCGTGGATAGCGAACCGATGCACTACCGCGCCTTCTGCAAGATTCTCGAACCGCTAGGCATGGGATTTTCCTGGGACGACTATTGCTCGATCTATATTGGATACGACGACCGCGATGCCTTCCGCGAGGCCTTCAAGGCGCAGGGGGAAAAAATCTGCCATCAGGATCTCAAGCAGATGATTGCCGAGAAGGCGGAGGTTTTCCAGCAACTGATCGCCAACGGGGAGCTAAATCCGCTTCCCGGCGCAATCGAGCTAATCGAAAGCATCCCCGCCCGGTTGCCCGTCGCCCTCTGTAGCGGTGCGTTGCGGCAGGACATTGATCCAATCATTGGAAACCTTGGCATTGCCGATGCCTTCAACGTGATTGTCACGGCGGAGGATACCAAAAAAAGCAAACCCGATCCCGCCCCGTACCGGCTGGCCTGCCAAAAGCTCGGCTTGAAAGATCCCTCCACCGCCATCGCCATCGAGGACACGCCGCTCGGCATCGTCTCGGCCAAGGGCGCGGGGCTGAAGGTGCTGGCCGTAACCAATAGCTACGACCGCGAATACCTACTCGAAGCCGATGCCGTGACCGACTCGCTCGAAAACGTCTCCCGCAGCTCGCTCGAAGACATGGTGATCTAGATTCGTATTGCGTACTGCGTATTTCGTATTTGCCTCGCGCGGATTCATCCCATAAAACAACCGGACATTGGAAACCATCAACCAGAGGAGCAGCAAATGACCCCGGCAGCCACCACCATCGACCTTCCAGGCATTGAAAAATTCAAAAGCGGAAAAGTGCGCG
The DNA here is from genome assembly GCA_015486775.1 of Kiritimatiellales bacterium. GTDB lineage: Bacteria > Verrucomicrobiota > Kiritimatiellia > Kiritimatiellales > Pontiellaceae > Pontiella. Next base: position 6,855 of record WFRA01000033.1, read on the forward strand.
AAGTCTACGACCTCGGCGACCAATATCTCTTCGTCGCCTCCGACCGCATCTCCGCCTTCGACTGCGTCATGCCCAACGGCATCCCCGACAAGGGCCGCGTGCTCAACATGATCTCCAAATTCTGGTTCGACCGCACCGGCGATGTCGTCAAGAACCACATGATCTCCACCGATATCGCCGACTTCCCCGCCGCGCTGCAACAACATGCCGAGCTGCTCGAAGGCCGCTCCATGCTAGTGAAAAAGGCCGAGCTACTACCGATCGAATGTATCGTGCGCGGCTACTTGATCGGCTCCGGCTGGAAGGAATACCAAAAATCTGGAACCATCGGCGGCATGCCGCTGCGCGCCGGATACAAAATGGCCGGCAAGCTCGACGAAGCCATCTTCACCCCCTCCACCAAAGCCGACGAAGGCCACGACGAAAACATTTCCATCGATCGGATGAAAGGGATCATCGGCGAGGAACTCGGGCAGCAGCTCATCGACATCAGCATCAACCTATATAAAACCGCCGCCGACTATGCAC
>WFRA01000034.1 GCA_015486775.1 Kiritimatiellales bacterium
TTCCAAGGCCTGGAAAAATTCCTCCCGCGTTCCCGGTAGCGAGAGGATCACCCGGTTGTAGGCCAGTATCTTTAATTCGCTCTCAGGGAAGAGGACGGCGAGGAAATAGTTGTACGGCTCCTCGCCGGTGTGGTTCGGATTGGCGGCGCGGCGCAGCGCCCCCACCTTGGCGGCGGAAGCGGAACGATGGTGTCCATCGGCGACATAGGTGGCGGGAATTTCGCCGAACGCGGCTTCGATCGCGGCGGGATCTTCAATTTTCCAGACGGTGTGCTCCACGCCATCCTCGGCAACAAAGTTGTAGAGCGGGGCGCTGGCCTTCGTAGCCTCTACAATGGCATTGATTTTTGCGTTGTCGCGGTAGGCTAGGAAAACCGGTCCGGTATTGGCGTTCTGCGTATCGACGTAGCGGATACGATCCTCCTCCTTCATGCGGCGGGTCTTTTCGTGGATCTTGATCTTGCCGGTTTCGTAGTCCTCGATGTGGCACGTTGCAACAATACCAAACTGGATATGGTCGCCCATCCTCTGGCTGTAGAGATAGAGCGCGGGTTCCTCTTCGCGAATCAGGATCCCATCGTCCATCAATCGCTGGAGGTTGGCCTTGGCCTTTTGATAGACCGCATCGGAATAGGGATCAGTACCCGCCGGCAGATCAATCTCCGCGCGAACCGCATGCAGGAAGCTGTCCGGATTGCCCTCGGCCAACGCCGCCGCCCCGGCCGTATCCACCACGTCGTACGGAACCGATGCCACCTGCTCCACCTTGTCCACCGCCGGACGCCAAGCCTTGAATGCCTTCACCTTCATCTCAAATCCCCTTTTGTTTAAAATTGAAAGCGCACACCTTAGTGCGCCCCCTCCTCGTTGTCAAAAACTCCAACCGAAAAGCCGCATCGTCATTGCTCCCACCTCGCCCGCAAAAGGACGTCGCCGCCGAGTTGTTCCATAGATTGGAACTCCAGGTTTTGAACGCCGGAAATAAGCCCTCCGGTTTTTCCAAAGTTTGGAAGCCCATCCGCGCCCATCAGCTTCGGAGCGATGAAGAAAGCGAATTCATCCACCAGCCCCGCCTCCACCAATCCGGCCGCCAGCTGTCCCCCACCCTCGCAGAGCACGTGCATCACCTCGTGCTTTTGAGCCAGTTCCTGCAAAATAACTTTCAGGTCGCCAGAACGCACCAGCGTCTGTTCCGCCGCTTCGTCGTTCCAAACCTTGGAACTCTCAGGAATGTCCTTGCCGATAATCACCCGCCAAGGTTTCCGACCTTCGGACGGCCGCGGCAAAAGCGAGGGATCGTCCGCACGCACCGTTCCAGCGCCAACCATGATGGCATCCGCACGGCGACGCATCTCCTGCACCCGCTCGCGCGCCTCGGGGCCGGTGATCCATTTTGAGTTGCCTTCGCGGTCGGCAATTCGCCCATCCAGCGTCGAGGCCAGCTTGAGCGTAACGTAGGGCAGCCCCGTGGTAATAAATTTTTCAAACGGAGCAATCAGCTCGCGCGCCTCTTTTTCGCAGACCCCGGTGACCACTTCGACCCCGGCATCCCGCAAAATATCCAGCCCTCGCCCGGCATGTTTTGGATTTAGATCCTCCACCGCCACCACCACACGCCCGATACCCTTCTGCAGAATCAGATCGGTGCAGGGCGGCGTACGCCCATGCGTGGAGCAAGGTTCGAGCGTTACGTAGAGTGTCGCCGAGCCCAGATCCACCGGCATGGGGGGAAGCTTTTTCAGGCAGTCGCGCTCGGCATGGTCATCGCCCGCCTTGTGGTGCCACCCTTCAGCAATGACCTGGTCTTCCAGCACCAGCACCGCGCCAACCGGCGGGTTCGGACGGGTCAAACCCTCGCCCAGCTTCGCCAGCCCGATCGCCCGCATCATGAATATTTTATCGGTCGTCATTCTATATTTCGTCCCACAGCCTTATGCCGGCAACCCGTTGGAAGTGGTTGTCGTAGGAAATGAGAACCGCGCCCGTTTCCAATGCGTGCGAGGCAATCCAAATATCGTTGAGCGGAATAGGCTTGCCCGCTTGCTTCAACTGCTGCTTTACCGCTCCGTATATATCCGCTGTTTCAAATCCCACTACAAGTAGCTCAACCTGTTGCCGCTCCATAAATTGTTCCAAGCGTCGCTTGTTTTCCACAAAACGGCTCCCTCCCCGGAATCCAGCCAATAGCTCCCCCAACACCACCGAGGAGATATAGATCCTCCCAGCCTTAGCCAGAACATCGAACACCTTTTGATCTCCCTTCAAAAGAGCCGAATAGGCATTTGTATCCAAAAGGACTCTCTTCATTTCCAGTCCTCGGGAT
>WFRA01000035.1 GCA_015486775.1 Kiritimatiellales bacterium
GAGAGAGACCTGGCAGCAGACCGGGCAGACGTGCGGGAATCTGGCCAACATGCTCGATCCCGAAGCCATCGTACTCGATCCGCACTTTGGCCAGGCGGACGATGCCTCGCTCCAAGCTTTCAAACAAGGACTGAAAGGGCAACTGATCGCCCCGCACAGCGACCAGATACAAATCATCGTCTCGACCCTGGCCGAACCCGCCGCGCCACTCGGCGCGGCTCTTACCCTGCTCGACGATCTCACCTTCAGCTACGGGTTTGCCTGAGCGGCACGACCTTCTTACGACCCAACAACGGATAAAACCAGGTCATATCCAGTAGCTGGCGTTACCTGCATGAATGCCGCATCCGGATAGTTGGCACTCCATGCCCGGGGAGCACGAATCTGTTTTCTGGTCGACCATTTGCACTCGTACCCAAAGAGGTTTCCATCGCGCTCTTCCACCCAGTCGATTTCCTGCTGGGAGTATGTCCGCCAAAAATAGAGAGGAATCTTCCGGCCGGTGTAGGTCAGGAATTTCCGCCGCTCCGTCACAATGAAATTTTCCCATAAAGCGCCAAGATCGTCGCGCTGATCCAGCGGATTGAACCGGGAAATAACAGCATTGCGGATTCCATTATCGGAAAAATAGTAGCGATGTTTCGAGGTAACCTCTTTGCGCAAGTTGCGACTGAAGCCGGTGGAGCGCAACAGCACATAGCTTTTTTCAAGCAGATCCAGATAGCGAGCCACGGTTTTTACATCGATGTGCAACTGTGCCGCCAATTCATTTAGCGAGACCTCTTTCCCAATCTGAAAAGCCAAAAGCTTGAGGAGGTCAAGCAACGTGCGGGGGCTTTTTACTTTTTCCAACGCGAGAATGTCTTTGAGCAGATAGGAATCGACCAGCTCGTTGAGCAGGTTTTCTTTCTCGGCTCGGGAGGTTTGAGTGACGACTTCCGGATAGGCTCCGTAGATCAGAAAGGTTTCAAGCTGTTCCTGAAGCTCATGCCGGTTGAAGAGATGCTGCAGCTCCATCTGGGCTATCGGGAAGAGGTGGCATGTCTTTTTGCGGCCGGTTAGTGGTTCGCCGACCTGCCGGGACAACTCAAACGATGCGGAACCCGTGGCGATGATCCGAAGTTCAGGGCGCTCATCCACCAAGATTTTCAGGGCGGTTCCAATATTTGGAATATTCTGCGCTTCGTCGATAGCGATCAGCTCGTAGCCTTCCGCATATGCAAGAATCCGTCCGAGATCACGGGATCCGAGCACGTCCTGAATCCGGATATTGTCACCGGAATCCAATTTATACTTCAGTGCGGTTTTCCCCAGGAAATCGCGCAGCAGCGTGGTTTTCCCTACCTGCCGCGCCCCGGTCAGGATCAAGGCCTTTCCGGGCTGTATTTCGTTTTTCAGATCGTAGTGTCGTTTAATCATGCCGACATCCAATCACGAATCCATGACACGGTCAATGAATTTAAGGATGCGCAATCCATAAATTTCACTAAATATAAGGATTCGTCACGCTGGCATTTTTGATCCCAGAAAAAGCAGTTGAACCGCGAATGAACGCCAATGGACGCAAATTTCATTTGTTAAATAGGGGTCTATTCCCTGTCGGGTATTCTCCGCCCCGGACGGGACGCCTTCCTGTTTTTCCCCGATCTACCCATCGCCTCCCCCTCCTCGCAAGACAACAGGGTCGACCCTATTTCCAGACGCTGGAATCGTACCCAGCTCTTCGAAATCGAGCTCGTGGTCGGTGGCCAGTTTCCGAAGCATGGAACATTTTTCCCCGTCGAGGGGAACGCCCCGAACCCGACACTCTTCCAATGCCTGGAACCCCCGTTCCCCCGGCAGGCGAACCGCCCCGAAGCCCGGACGCGCCCGCGAGGATTTCACGTGCGCCAGAAAACGGCGCATTTCCTTTGCATAATAGTCCGCCCCGGCAAAGGCCTCCGGATCAAGGACCATCAGCGAAAAGGATTGGTACAAATCGGTATCCGGATTGTTGGCGCTACCTCCGGCCAAAACCGTCAAAGCCTCGTTGAAAAGCGCGAGGGCGTACCCCTTGTGCCCCTCTTCATCGCCCCCCATAAACATCATGCTGCCACCCCGATCCAGTACAGAGGGATCGTCCGAAGGTTCCCCCGCCCGGTCGAGAAACCGGGGTGTCGCGGTTCTTGCCCCCTTCTTTTTCAGCGCGGTGGCCGCGCTCATCGACATCGTCGCTGTCGAAAAATCGGCAACAACCGGATGGCCGTCTCCCGGGAATGCCAGTGCGATCGGATTGGTGCTGAAGCATGCGTCTACCCCACCGAACGGCGCACAATCCTTGCAGGTACTGCTCTGCGCCCAGACTTGGCAAAGTAATCCCTCCTCGGCGATCGAAATGAGATGCGGACCCAACGCACCGATCCAATGTGTGTTCCGAACCGCCACGAATCCGATTCCCTGCGCGCGAGCCATCTCCGCGGCCTCCTTCTTCGCAAGCTTCACCGCAAGATTTCCCATGCATCGTGAACCGTCGATCAGGACAACAGCCCCCTTTCCCCGGACGATCTCCGGCTCCCCTTCGGGATCGATGGTTTTTCCCAGCGCCGCCGCCAATGCCGTAAACTGGGCCAGTCCATGCGTGGACTGGAGAAAGGCCTCCGTCTCGACAACAACCTTCGAAACATGGCGCGCGTTCCCTTCCGGCACCCCCCGTTTAATCAAAAAGGCCGCACCAAACTCCTCCAGTTTTTTCATTGATATCCGCATGAGCCCTCTCCTGCCCGGCTTCCAGACTTTGGAATTTCTAGATGATCAGGAGAGTCCCTGAACCATCAGCAAGGCCACCTTTCCCTTGCTGTTCTGCCGCATCACCAGGTTGCGGGCGATCGTGTTGGGAACAAAGCCGACCTCGGCGGCATATTCCTGCACGCGGCGCACGGTCTCCGGCTTGATCCGATAGGCCTCCGCCTTGCCGGAGAGGCACAGGGAAACCGTAGTTTGCGAAAGCCCCAGCTCTTCCGCAATTCCAACCATTGTCACTGTCTCTTTCATATTCCCGCCACTGCGCCGCATTTATCCAAAAAAAATTCCGAATCCGGTATTAATGACACCAAGGCGGCTTGATCGCCACCAAAAGTTACAACTATTCGCCAGAAGCCGGGTCGGCCGATGGAACCGCCTCGCAAAACAATCCCCCAAAACAGCAATAGGCGTTCAGGTCGGTTGTAGCGACGGGCTGGCATAGCGGATGCGCAACTGGACAAGACCGGGGTGGTAGCAGGTGATGAATACGCCACAGGGTCGGCCACTCCGACCAAGGTAGCATTCGGTGGCCTTGAGCAATGGATGGTTGGCTGACAGCCCGAGATGCCTTGCCGCCCGCCGGTCGACGACCGTCTCGATCGTCTGCTGGATTGCATCAACATCCAGCCCTTCCTTTTTCGACCAGCGCTCGACCAGCGCAACATGGCTCAGATCCTCCGATGTGACCTTTTTTGCATAGCGCTGCGGAATAAAACCGCGATCCCACGCAAACGGAACACCGTTGAGCTTGTCGAGCCGCTCAGAATAGACCACCGGGGCACTCTCCGGAAGTTTCAATAGGTCGGCGGCGGCTCCGGCGGTCTCCTGCCGACAGACCAGCAGTATCCGTTCGGCATCCGGGGCGTGCAGATGGAGGGAACCGGTATAGTCGATGGAGACGGGAACCAACCGATGGGGTTGCGAACTCACAAAAGTTCCAATCTTTGGACGCCGCAGGATCAAGCCCTCCTCCTCC
>WFRA01000036.1 GCA_015486775.1 Kiritimatiellales bacterium
GAGGAGAGCCGGGAAGAGGCAAATGAGAAAGCGGTGTCTCGGCAACATTTGAGGGGCCTGTTCTTGATGAAAACGTTCGGAACCTGAACTATGCATGAAGCCAATGATCTTGGCCCTTATCCCTATGGAGAACAGAATATTGGCATCAATATCGGCAAAAAACCGGAAAACGTCTGGATCGTGGATGGAATTCCGATGCGCTTCACCCTTCGGGCGTGCCGCCTGCACGGCATCTGCTTCCGCGGCTGCGCCTTAGAGTGGTAACCACACCGGCGTCTTGCCGCGAAACCACCTGCCGCACAGGCGACACGTGCATAGTTCAGGGTTAACCGGGCTCTGGCCCACTGTTGAGAAGGAGTACGTATGAAACGAAGCCTTCCCGAGTAAGGCCGATCCAGCCGCTCGGAACCGAACCTGCCACGCTTCGGCGCGGCAGGGGAGGGCGCTCCGCGAGGTGAAGGGTGTATGCCCTGAATCTGCCCCAGAGCCCCGAGAACATGCTTAAGTTTGGGTGACTGCCGATCGTGTCCTGAAGCGCGCAGGCCACGCGCGGTACCGCGGCAACGGACAGCGTACCGCGAGCCCCCGGGGTCGCAGACAGCATCGAGCGGAGCAACGACAATGGGACAATCCCGGCGTGCAGGGAGCTCTTTCCGCCAAGTTTGCGGAGAGTATGGGCGCCGACCGAAGGAGGCGTCCAAACGGCGCCCCTGCAACGGGACGGGAACCGGTTTAGCTGTGACGCGGCCAACCCCCGCCGAGCGAAGGTTCCCGGACGGAAACGACCGCGAAAGGAGAAACATGGCGTCTATGCAAAGAGGCAAGAGTCCATGGCAACTGACCTGACACGGATAGGCAGCAAAGCGCGCGCATGTCCGAAGCTGGTGTTTACCTCGCTGTATCACCATGTGACGGACATCGACAACCTGCGGGACTGCTTCCGGTCTCTGGACGGTCGCAAGGCCGTGGGTGTGGACGGCGTGACCAAGGCGGCGTACGCGGAGAATCTCGAAGAGAACCTCCGCGACCTCTCCGCCCGACTTGCGCGCATGGCGTATCGGCCCCGGCCGAAGCGCCGCACCTACGTGCCGAAACCGGGCAGCGACAAGATGCGCCCGCTGGGCATCAGCACTCTGGAAGACAAGATCGTGGAGGAAGCGCTCAAACGCATCCTCGAACTGCTTTGGGAACCGCTGTTTCGGGATTTCAGCTACGGCTATCGGCCCGAGCGGAACGCGCGGCACTGCGTCGATCTGGTGGGGCGGACCATCCAGCAGCGGCGGGTCAACCATGTGGTGGAGGCCGACATACGCGGCTTCTTCGATCATGTCAACCACGAGTGGCTGATGAAGTTCGTTGAGCAGCGGGTCGGCGACCCGCGCGTCCTCCGCCTGCTGAGGCGACTGCTCAAAGCCGGCATCATGGAAGATGGGCTGACCAGGGCGACGACGGAGGGCACCCCGCAGGGGAGCATCGTCTCGCCGTTGTTGTCGAACATCTACCTGCACTACGTGCTGGACCTCTGGTTTGACAAGCGGGTGCGTCCCGCCTGTCGCGGCGAGGCATACATGTTCCGCTTTGCGGACGACTTCGTGGTATGCTTCGAGCGCCGGGAGGAAGCGGAGCAGTTCCAACTTCGGCTCAAAGAGCGGCTGGAAGGCTTCAGTCTGGAATTGGCCGAGGAGAAAACTCGGACCCTGCCCTTTGGGCGACACGCCCGCGCGGCCATGCGCCGCCAAGGCGGGAAACCGGGGCAGTTCGACTTTCTCGGCTTCACCTTCTACTGCGGCAAGACCCGTCGAGGCCGGTTCAAGGTCAAACGGCGCACCAGCCGCAAGAAGGTCCAGGGCTTCCTGGCTCGGTTCACCGAGTGGATAAGGAAAAACCGGCACCGGTATCGCACGGGCGAACTGCTCGCCCGGGCCAGAAGCCGGGTCGCGGGGCATCTGAACTATTACGCGATCACCGATAACAGTGACCGTTGTCAGATGGTCCTGGGCACCGCCACCCGCATCC
>WFRA01000037.1 GCA_015486775.1 Kiritimatiellales bacterium
GGGCAGGTGTCTGGGGTCAGGTAATACGCAGAATGTGATACGTCTCGCACCACGTCCTGCCGTCCACTGTTCACGCCTCCCGCCTCACCACGCTTTTTGAACGGCTACATCTTTCATTGGATAGTGTTTTTTGTTCAGGGTATACAGCACACCTCCGTTCAGCAAGACGGTGGCGGCTAGGATGCTGTCGTTCGGATCAATGCCGTGGCTCGGATTCCATTTTCGATAAATCCGGCCCGCTTCATCAATTATGGATTGATCCACCGCCGCCGTTTTTAATTGCGACAGCAGAAGCATGGTCAGCTCTTCTTCGGCCGGCCGCATAAAGAACAGAACTTCCGCGCGCTGCATGGCACCCGTCCACAACTCAACGGAAGGGGCGTCAAGAAGCCCGCGCAGGAACTGGCAGGCCTTGCGCTTGCCGCGCAAATGCCAGATCAGAATATCGGCATCAACAAACGCCTTCACCGACGGGCCCGTTCCATTGATTCGCGGAATGCGGCGCGGGACGAAGCAACCGTTTCCTGAACGGGTTCGTCGCGGTTCCATGCGTTGAACGATTGCTCCAGCACATCGGTTTTCTGTTCGCGCCCAACTTGTGCGGCGAACAGCTCGATGGCCTGTTCGACAACCTGTTTTTTGGTGCTGTTCAATTGTCGCGCCAGACTATTGATGCATCCGGCAACCGACTCGTCGATTCTCGCTGAAAATACTTTATCCATGTGTAGTTGCCCTCTCTCTTACGTATACATGAATACGCATACGCCCCGTGTTTGTCAATAGCTGGGCGGCATGGCTTTTCTGGAATGTGGTGCGCTGGGCCTCGAACCGAACCGTTTTTCCATATTGGAAACAAATTTTGAATTAATGGCTTGAATGCCGCAAGCTATGTGGCATTGTTTCCTTATATGAAACTACCAGATAGCACAGAGAACAGGTTGCGCAGGTTCCGGAAGGAGAAGGGGCTTACCCTGCAGGAGGTGGCGGATCGCTGCGGGCTTACCAAGGGCTACCTCTCCAAGATCGAGCGGGCGGCAAGCTATCCTCCTTTCCCAACCTTGGAAACCCTGGCCAAGGTGCTGGGTGTGGAGCTCGGACAGTTTTTCTCCGAAGAAGGGTGGGAGGAGGGCGGTAGGCCATCTGCCGGGAATATCGAGATTTCAAACAGAGAGTTTGGAAAACCGATCGAGTCGGGGGAGGGGTATGCCTACACCCCGCTGTTCAGGTCGTACAAAAACAAATACATGTCCCCGTTCCACATGGAGATACCGAAGGGGCGAACCGCCGCGCTCTCCCACGACGCGGAGGAGTTTGTCTATGTGTTGCGGGGCAGGGTCGTGCTGGAATACGAGGGGAAATCGCATGTTCTGGAGCCGGGCGGCTGCTTCTATCTCGATTCCCGGCTTCCGCATGTGTTTGTGAACAAGCACGACGAGACAGCCGAGCTGTTGGCGGTCAACTTTACGTACAGGCGATTTTAACGAGAAAGCGACACTAAATAGGAGAGAACAATGAAGACGATAAAGGAAGGCGGACACCGTCTGTTTGAAGAAGACCGGGAAACGGCCGAGGTTGTTTCGGCGATGCTACTGGATCTCGAAAAGAACGGCATGGATGCGGTCAGGAAATATTCGGAAAAGTTCGACGACTGGTCGCCGGAGAGCTTCGAACTTTCTTCTTCGCAGATCGAGGAGGCCATTGCCAAGCTCGACCCGCAGGTTGTCGAGGACACGGATGTCTGCCAGTCCAATGTTCGGAATTTTGCCAAGGCGCAGCTGGGCACGATGCTTCCGCTCGAAATCGAAACGCAGCCGGGGGTTGTTCTCGGGCACAGGCACATTCCCGTGAACACGGTGGGCAGCTACATCCCGGGCGGGCGCTATCCCATGTTTGGATCCGCGCAAATGAGCATTATCCCGGCAAAGGTTGCCGGCGTGAAAAACGTGGTGGCCTGTACGCCGCCGGTCAAGGGCGAGGGCTACTACCCCGCAACGATCAATGCCATGCACAAGGCGGGCGCGGACCGGATATTCATTGTCGGCGGCGTACCCGCATTCGCCCTCATGGCGTTTGGGTTGGATGGAGTTCCCCCGGCGGATATCCTGTGCGGCGCCGGAAACAAGTTCGTGGCGGAGGCCAAGCGCCAGCTCTTTGGCCGCTGCGGCATCGACCTGCTGGCAGGGCCGACGGAAATCCTGGTGATTGCCGACGACGGCGCCGATCCCTCCCTGGTTGCGTGCGACCTGCTCGGACAGGCCGAGCACGACCCCAATAGCGGGCTATGCCTGGTTTGCCGGAGCGAGGATTTCGCCAACAAGACCATTGCCGAAGTCGAGAAACAGCTCGCGGTCTTGCCGACCAAAGAGACGGCGGAAATCTCCTGGGCAAACAACGGGATTGTCTGCGTGGCCGAAAGCCGCGACGAGGCCATTGCGATCAGCGACGACTATGCCCCCGAGCACCTCGAACTGCATGTCGAGGACGAAGACTACTACACCGAACGCCTCACCAACTATGGATCGCTCTTCATCGGCGAAGAGACGACCGTGGCGTATGGCGACAAGTCGATCGGCACAAACCACATCCTGCCCACCAGCCGCGCCGCGCGCTACACGGGCGGAGTCTGGGTCGGCAAGTTTCTCAAGACCTGCACCTATCAGAAGATGACGCCGGAGGCTTCCGTCGAGATCGGCAAAGTGACAGAACGACAGTGCAAGATCGAGCGCATGCTCGCCCATGGCATCACGGCCAAGGTGCGCGTCGAGCGCTACACTTAGGATTTGCACAGAAATAACTGCCCTAATATCGGAACTATTCTACAGAAGCTCGCAAAGGCCGCAAAGTAGAGTAGATAATGGCAGACACGAAGTGAGGCTGACGTGAAGCGGCGGCAATGAAATGGCAATTATTGACAGCAGAATCATTGGGACTTAGCTTCCAAATACTGGAAGATTTTAGGGGTCAATTCTCCAAGGTTTGGAAAAATGATTTTGCTGTCAATGATTCTGCCGTACTCTCTTTCTGTATTTTGGTTGCCAACGTGGTCACGTGGCGGAGCCGATATTCATGGGCGGAAGGGATGGACCAGTTCGGCGGGGATGAGGATGTTCCGCTCTTCGAGCGGCTTTCCCTCCATTTGGGTTTCCAGCATCTCCGCAACAATCCTTGATGTCTCCAGCGAACTGAGCGTCGGTTGGACATGAACATACGGGGTTTTGGTTTCCGTCCGCCAGGAATTGGCGGTCCAGCCGATGTCGATGTCCTCGCCGACGCGAAGCCCGGCCTGTTCCGCCATTCTCGCGGCAGCATTCGCCAGGAATTCCCCGCGCGCGATGACCGCCGTGGGGTGGGTTTCGATGCTGAACAGTTTTTCAAAATTCGCTTCGGCGACTTCGAGGGTGTTCTGATAGCCCCTAACCTTCACAGAGCTTTCCGGCAGATGGGCAGCGGACACGGTTTCGGCGATGGCATCGCAGAAGCGGTGATCGCAACCGGAATTCCCACATTGCTGTACGACAATGTGGCGGTGGCCTTTTTCGATCATGTGTTTCGCTAGCAATTGCCCGGCTTGGTTGAAATCAATATCGACGGTCGGCAAATCCGGCATTCCGGGATCTAGGGTTCCCATGACAACAGTAGGTATGTTGAGTTCTGAAAGAGCCTTGAACACCTCGCCGGAACGTGGTCCGGTGATGATTCCGTCGGGCAGTTTCGGGCATTTCTTCAA
>WFRA01000038.1 GCA_015486775.1 Kiritimatiellales bacterium
GCCTCTTTGGGGAGGGTGTCGAGCGAGACGGCGACGAGGTTGGTGTCGTAGTGCCGGAAGCCGCTTTCCAAGGTCTGGACATGTTGCGCCTCGAAGCTGGGATTAACGACCAGCGCGTTTTCGGGGAGCAGATCGGTGAGTGGGCAGGTGTCGGCCGCGGCAAAGTCAAAGTCGAGCCGAGGCATTTTGATGGAGTCAATCTTTTCGATAGAGCATTGGGTTTGGTCGTCGAAGAAGCGAATCGAATCGATTTCGTCGCCAAAGAATTCGATCCGGACGGGGCGCGGCGATCCGGCGGGCCAGCAGTCGAGAATGCCGCCGCGCAAAGCCGCCTCGCCCTGGAGATAGACCTCCACGCCAAATTCGTAGCCAACGTCGGCCATCCATTCCACGAGCGCCGCCAGGTTATGTTCTTCGCCTGTGGCCAGCGTCCGCACCGCCTCCTCCGGGTTTCCAATCCTTGGAACTTCGCGGTCGAGTGCCTGCGGGCAGGTGACGATTAGGGTGGGTTTCTGGGTGGAGAGATGCTGGATAATTTTTAGATGCTCGCCAAAGACGGCGGGATCTTTTTCCAGGGGTTGGAAAAGAAGGGGGTGACCCCCCAGCGTGCAGATGGATTCGTGCAGCCGCTCCATTTCGCGCACGTCGGCGGCCACCCAGAGAATCGTGGTTTCCAGGGTCTGGAAGATGCCGAGACCCAGCAGGGCCTGCGCGCAGATGGGCATGTCGGCCACCTGCGCGGTTCCGGGGGCAACGCCCTCAAGCACCGCCCGGTCTACCCCGAGGGTGCTCGCTTGTGCGGAATCGATTGTCATGGCCGGGAGTGTAGGTTTTTTGTCGGCTACGAAAAACAGGAAACAGACGATTTCTCGGAAACAGCGCAATACGAGTTTTTGGCTGTAAAACCTCTAGCACCCGTTATACTGTACTCTCTTGTTTCCCAAGGATTGGAAAAGCTCGGTAGAAATGGGGAGATGGTCCGTGAATGATGCAAACCAAGATATACGCTGGAAACAGCGGTTTCAGAATTTTGAGAAATCATTGATGTTGCTGGAGGGGGCGCTGGCGCTTGAATCACCCGACATCTACCAGAAAGCGGGTCTGATCCAGTTTTTTGAAACAACGTTTGAGCTGGCGTGGAAGCTCATGAAGGATTATTTGGAAGCGGAGGGGTTTGTTGAAGTGAGTTCGCCGCGGGCGGCCATCAAAAAGGCTTTTGAAACGGGTTTGATCGAGGAGGGGCATGTTTGGCTGGAGTTGTTGCTGGATCGGAACCTGACGGCGCATACCTACAGCGAAGGCACGGCCGACAAGGTGGAACAGTTGATCCAGCAGAAATATTATCCCGTTATCCGAAAGTTGTATGAGACGCTTGAGCAGGCGGCCAATGCGTGATCTGGGCCTAGTTGAAAACGATTTGCAGGCACTGGCCGGGGTGTTGAATCAATTTCCTGCCGTGGAACAAGCAATTGTGTTTGGAAGCCGCGCCAAGGGGTCGTTCAAAAACGGTAGCGATGTGGATCTGGCTTTGAGGGGCGAAACGCTTTCCTTCGAGCAGGTTTCCCGGATCTCCTATCTTTTGAACGAGGAGACTTCGATGCCGTATAGGTTCGACGTGCTTCAGTATGAAACGATCGACAGCCCGGAGCTGGTTGGGCATATTGACCGAGTGGGTGTCGTTGTTTTTCAGCGGCATGATGGGGAATGATCGAGCAGGGTAGGCGGGACGCCCGCGCTCTTTGGATGGAGAATGTTTTATGGGAAAGGCAATTGCGATCGACGGGCCGTCGGCCTCGGGAAAATCGAGTGTTTCCAAGGGGGTGGCGGCGGAGCTGGGGTTTATTTATGTGGACTCGGGCGCGCTCTATCGGGGGGTGACGTGGCAGGCGATCCGCAAGGGCGTCGACCCGAAGGATGCCGCCGCAGTGCTGGAGGCGATGCATAGCGCCGACTGGGCGTTTTTTGTAAAAAATGGCGCAGCGATCTTTTCGGTGGATGGCGATGTGCCGGTGCAGGAGCTGCGCGAGAAGGATGTCCGCGAGGCGGTGGCCAGAGTGGCGGCGATCCCGGAGGTTCGGAAGTTTGTGGTGGAAAGCCTCCGGTCCCTAGAAAACTTTGGGTCGCTGGTGATGGAGGGGCGCGATATCGGCACGGTGGTGTTTCCCGATTCGCCCCACAAGTTCTATCTCGACGCCGACCCGGAGGAGCGGGCGATGCGCCGCTACCGCGAACTGGTCGCGGCCGGCGAGGACGAGAAGGCGCACGAAGTGATGGAGAGCCTGAAAAAACGCGACCAGATCGATGCCACCCGCAAGGCCGATCCGCTGGTGGTCGCGCCGGGCGCGCAGGTGATCGACAGCACGTCGATGACGCTGGAAGAGGTGATCCAAACGGTGATCGATGCCGTCAGGAGAAAGGCGTGAGCAATATGGCTGAATACGAAAAAATGACCGATCTGCGCGTCTACCAATTTTCCACGCGGCTCTTCAAGCTGTTTCTTCTGATCTGGCATCGGTTGCGGATTCGAGGGGCGGAAAACATTCCCGATGAAGGCGGCGTGCTGCTGGCTTCGAACCATGCGAGTTTTCTCGATCCGCCGGTGGTGGGCGTGGGCTACCGGAAGCGGCCGGTCCATTTTATGGCGCGCGACACCCTCTGGAATTCCAAGTTTGGATCTTGGTGGATGGACAAGGTGGGGTGCATTCCCGTCTCGCGTGGCACGGGCGACCTCAAGGCTTTGAAAACCACCATCAAAATGCTCAAGGAAGGCAAGGTGGTCTCGATGTTCCCCGAGGGTACGCGCACCGAGGATGGCGAGCTGCAGAAGGCCAAGGGCGGCATCGGATTCATCATCGAAAAATCCGGATGCGTGGTGGTTCCCGCCTATATCGACGGCACCTTCCGGGCGTATCCAAAAGGCTCCAAGCTCATCAAGCCGCTCACGGTCGCCATCACCTACGGCAAGCCGATCACGC
>WFRA01000039.1 GCA_015486775.1 Kiritimatiellales bacterium
ACTTGAAGCAGGTCTCACCCAAGAGCAAGTTGCTCAAAAACTACGCACAAAAAAATCTGCAATCTCCCGTATTGAAAACCATGCGGAAGACATTCGCTTGTCCACGCTCGAGGGTTTTGCTGAAGCCGTGGGCAAACATCTTCGACTAGAGGTCGCTTAAAAAAAAGGTTCTTCGTAGGATTTAGTGGTGAATCTCGGGGCAGCTGTTTTTCTGGAAACGAATTAATTCACCTATTCCGGTGTGACAAAATCTTCAGCACAGGAGGAGCAAGTAGCAACGAATGTAGGAAAAGCAACGAATATTATGGGCAAATGGATTCGTTGCTTTTCCTACATTCGTTGCCGATATATTTGAGATGCGTGGGGCAAAGGATCTTGAAATCAGGAGCCTCACCATAAAATATTCGATGAACCAAAAAAATGAGAACACACAGCTTTTTAATCCGGCCACTTCCGTTCAGTCTATTGGCCGCGAAGAGCGCAAAATGAGGATTCTTAGCGTTCCTTCGCGGCAAATCTCTTCTTCTGCGCCTACCACTGCTCGACGAGGTCGTCGACGATGAACTTGGCAAGCTCTTGCGCGGCGCGGGGCAGGGCGTTGCGCTTGGAGGTGGTGAGGTCCGATTCAAAATAGAAGGTGGTCTCGCCGTAGGTTTTGGATTCCGTGATGGCCTTGCCGGTTTGCGCGTCCTTCAAGGTGGATTCGGCGGTGATGCGGATGCGGTATTGCTCCGCCGTGGTCTTTAGGTCGTCGCGGTAGGCGATCGCCCGGAGTTGGTAGCCGGTGAGCACGACCTCCATGACGGCATCGGCCTCTTCGGCGGAGTCGACCAGCTTGAGCCGCCCGTCGAACTGGATTCGCTGGCGGAGCGCGTGGGTGACTTGCAGCTCGATGGCTGGTTCGAAGGTTTGGTTTACGACGGGTGCCACGAACAGAGTTTCGATCCCTTCCGGACGGATCCCGCCGAGCCGGTAGCCCATGCAACCGGAGAGGAGAAGGGTGGCCAGCAGGCCATTCAATAGATAGATATTTCGTTTCATATTTTTTCCCAGAGGTTGGAAGAAAACTCTCCCAGAAAAATTCGATTTGTCAAAGCTTGATTCCCGTCGCCCCCCTGCATAGTGTGTCGGCGAGTTTTCAACCCCCAACGAAAGAGGATGCGATGAAAAAGGTACTGATTCCCACCAAATTGAACGCGATCGCCCGCGAAACGCTGCAAAAGCACGGAGGCTACGAGGTCGTGCAGGACGAGTCGGCGGAGTTTGCCGCCCTGGCCGCCGCGCATCCCGACACCTACGCCCTGTTTGTCCGCTCCGAAAAGGTGACGCCCGAAATCATCGACGCCCTTCCGGCGCTCAAGGTCGTGATCCGTGCCGGGGCGGGATACAACACGATCGACACCAAATATGCCCGCTCCAAGGGGATCGATGTCATGAACACCCCCGGCGCCAACGCCAACGCCGTGGCCGAAGAGGTGGTCGCCCTCATGCTCGCCGACGCCCGCCACGTGGTTGCGGCCGACGCCTCCACCCGCGCCGGGAAATGGGAAAAGAAAAATTTCATGGGCAAGGAGATCACCGGCAAGAGCGTCGGAATCGTCGGCTTCGGCGCCATCGGCCAGCTCGTCGCCAAGCGGCTCTCCGGGTTCGATGTCAAGGTCTTCGCCTACGACCCCTTCCTCTCCGCCGAGCGCGCCTACGAGCTCGGTGCGGAATCCGCCACCCTCGAAGAGATCTTCGAACAGTGCGACTATGTTTCGCTACACATGCCCGAAAACGACGAGACCCGGGGCATCATCAACAAATCGCTCTTCGCCCGCATGAAAAACGGCGCCACGCTCGTCAATTGCGCCCGCGCCGGCATCCTCAACGAAGACGACCTGCGCGCGCTCAAGGCCGACAAGGGGCTGCGCTTCCTCAACGATGTCTATGCCAAGGATGCCGCCGGCGAGAAATCCGTGGCCGACATCGCCGACATCATGCTGCCGCACCTTGGCGCCAGCACCGTCGAGGCCAACTACAACGCCGCCTCGCGCTCCGCCACCCAGCTGATCGACTACGACGACAAAGGCATCGCCTCCTACGTCGTCAACCGCGACATTCCCGAGGGGCTCGACCGCGCCTACTCCGAGCTGGCCTTCATCCTCGCCCACACCTGC
>WFRA01000040.1 GCA_015486775.1 Kiritimatiellales bacterium
ATCGAGCATTTCCTTGATCCTGGCGTGGGCGGCATCGCGGGCGACGATGAGGGTGCCGTTGAGGTGGACGCGGGTGAGGACAGGGTATTGCGAGAGGTCGGCAAGCACTTCGTCCATCGGGCGGTTGAGGTTGATGGCGGGGGCGTCGTCGGCCTCTTTCCCAAGGTTGGAAGGGGCGTATTGGGCGGGGTCGTGTTCGAGCTGTTCGAGGAAGATGCCGTCGCGGGTGATTTTGGCTTTGATGTTGCGGTCAGCGGAGCAGGAGACGCCGATGCCGACGGGGCAGCTGGCGGCGTGGCGCGGCATGCGGACCACGCGGACATCGTGGCAAAAATATTTTCCGCCAAACTGGGCGCCGATCTTGGAGTCCTGCGCCATTTTCAGGATTCTTTCCTCCCATTCGGGGTCGCGGAAGGCGCGGCCGGTTTCGTCTCCAGTGGTTGGAAGATCATCGAGCGCGCCGGTGGAGGCGAGCTTGACATATTTCATGGTGGCCTCGGCGGAGGTGCCGCCGATGACGACGGCGAAGTGGTAGGGCGGGCAGGCGGCGGTGCCGACGTTGAAGAGCTCGGTCTTGAGGAAGGTTTCGAGATTTTCCTCGGTCAGCAGGGATTTGGTTTTTTGGAAGAGGTAGGATTTGTTGGCGGAGCCGCCGCCCTTGGCGATGAAGGTCAGTTCGTATTCCATCCCGGTGCCGGCATAGAGGTCGATCTGCGCGGGCAGGTTGTTGGCGGTGTTTTTTTCCTGGAACATGGAGAGCGGGGCGATCTGGGAGTAGCGCAGGTTAAATTCCTGATAGCAGCGGTGGATGCCTTTGGAGAAGGCCTCCTTTTCGTCGAAGTCCGTCCAGACCCTGGAACCTTTCTGGCCGACGACGATGGCGGTGCCGGTGTCCTGGCAGGTAGGCAGCTCGCCATGGGCGGCGATGACGGCGTTTTCGAGGAAGGCCTTGGCCACAAATCGATCGTTTTCGCTGGCCTCGGGGTCGTCGAGGATCTTGGCGACCTGCCGCATGTGGGACGGGCGGAGATGGAACGCAACGTCGGCGAAGGCTTCGTAGGCGAGGCGTTCGAGGGCGGCGGGTTCGACGACGAGCACATCCTTGCCGTCGAACTGCTCGATGCGGACGCCGTCGGCGGTGATCAGGCGATAGGCGGTTTGGTCGCCGCTGTGCTGGATGGTCGGGGTGTAGGTGTAGTCGCTCATGGGTTTTCCTCCGTATTGCGTAGTGCGTATTGCGTAATGCGTGTTGCGTAAGCTAATCGGGGAGGCGGGGCATGGCAAAGGAATTCAGGACAAAATGGCTAAGCGACGGGCGACATGCAGCGGAGCAGGTCGCCGACCTCGACGGTGGCGATGCCGGAATGGATGTCCGACATGGCGTAGGGGATGACCAGTTCGTTGTTGTGGATGAGCGCACCGCAGGAGTAGACGACGTTGGGGACATAGCCCTCGCGCTCCTTTCCGTGCGGCGTCAGTAGCGGATCCGTCAACCGGGCGATGATCTTGGCTGGGTTTTCGAGATCGAGCAGCATGGCGCCGATGCAGTATTGGCGCATGGGGCCGACGCCGTGGGTGAGCACCAGCCAGCCCTCGTCGGTTTCGAGCGGCGACCCGCAGTTGCCGATCTGGACAAATTCCCATGGACGGCGCGGCTCCTGGATGATTTGCGACTCCTGCCAGAAGTGGAGGTGTTCGGAAAACATGATGTGGTTGTTTTCGCCGTCCTGGCGCGCGAGCATGGCGTAGCGCCCGCCGACCTTGCGGGGAAAGAGCGCCATGCCCTTGTTCTGGACGGCCCGCCCGTTGAGGGTGATGACGTTGAAGGTGACGAAGTCCTTGGTTTCGATGAGCTGCGGCAGGATGCTGAAGCCGTTGTAGGCGGTGTAGGTGGCATAGTAGGTGGCCTCGCCGGAATCCTCCTCGAAGCGCACGAAGCGGGCATCCTCGATGCCGGCGCTCTCGTTTTTCGAGACGGGGAAGATGACGCGCTCCGAGATGGGGAACTCGGGGCGGAAGGTGGTCTCGTAGTTGGACTGGGCCAGCCAGTCGATCACCGCCAGCGCCTCGGCCTGTTGCGTGCCGGGCACGGGGTGCTCCAGATGGAATTGCGCTATCGTTTCGTGCAGGGCGTTGTAGGTGAAGACCTCCGGCAGCCGGCAGAGCACCCAGGTGGTGGTTTCGTTGCACGCCCCCATTTCGTTGAGCTTTAGCTCGAACATGTGGCGGTCGTAGTCGGGGTCGAGCTGGAGCGTGGGGGTTTCGACATAGTCGCTCACGGCGTCAAGGGCGATCCGGTTGTCGCGGTCCAGGACGCCGCTGCGGAAGACGATGGATGAGATGTGCCCCTCGCCGGTGGCGCGCAGGCTGAGGATGAAGCGCAGCTCGCCCGCGGACATGCCGCCTTGGTCGGGGTGGGGGATGATCGACGGGTTGAACAGCGCGGCCGACTCGATGGAATATTCCTTGGTAAAGTAGGCACCGATCAGGTCGCGCCTGGTTCGGTCTGGTTCGGCATCCGGCGGCAGGTGTTCGGCCACCGCATCGAAGTGGCGCTTGAAGACGGCGGCGATGTCGCGGTGCCGGTCGGCAAAGTCGCGCATCACCTGTTCGAGCAGGGCCTCGGCGCTTGGCGCGGGCAGCGCGAGGACGCGCTGGATGATCCGCCGGATGCGCTCCGGGCTGCCCGGCAGGTGGTGCTGGGCGATGACGCGCCGGGGATCGCCTAGGAGTTTTTCGGGTCTGCGTACGACGTTGGGATTCATGGAAACGCTCCGTGTTGAGGGGTTAGCACGCCTTGCGGCTGTTGTTGAGGCAGAGCTGCACCAGCTCGTCGATCCTGGCCGTTCCGGCGCACATGACGGTATCCGCGCCGCCCCAGTAGATCTTGACGGTGCCGTCCTCCTCCGGGACCGTTCCGCAGGTAAAGACCACGTTGGGTACATAGCCGGTGACCTCCCACGGATCCTCCGGCTGCAGGATCCAGCGGTCGGACACGCCGAGTACCTTGGCCGGGTCGGCAAGATCGTGCAGCGCCACGCCGAGGCGGTAGACCGCGCCGGCCATGGTTTCGAAAACCCCGTGGTAGACATGCAGCCAGCCGACATCGGTCCTGAACGGCGGCGCGCCGGGGCCGACCTTCATCTCGTCCCAGTGGTAGGGCTCCGGCTTGATCAGCATCCGGGAGTCGCCCCAATGCACCAGGTCGGGGGAGTAGGAGATCCAGATCGACCACGGGGTGATCTCCGAGTGCGGGCGGTCGAGCCGCACATAGCGCCCGCCGATCCTCTCCGGGAAGATGGCGACGTTGCGCAGGTCGGCCTGGGTGATCAGCGCCACCCGTTCGACGGTCTTGAAATCCTTTGTGCGCGCGAGGGCGTTGCGGACACCGTGGCGGGAATAGGCGCTGTAGGTCAGCAAATATTCCCCTTCGATCGGCGTGATGCGCAGATCCTCGACGCCGAAGGCCTCGTATTCGGAAAAGAGTCCCTTTTCGGCCGGCACGAGAAACGGTTCTGGATCGACCTTGAACTCGAAGCCGTCGCGGCTTTCGGCTTTGCCGATGATGGAGCGGCCGTTGGTTGTGTGCGACCGGAACAGCATGATGTAGCGGCCCTCATGCTTGACCACCCCGGCGTTATGGACCGTGCCGACGGGGTAGGGGACATCGTCGCGCGTCAGGATCGGGTTTTTCCTGTAGCGCCTAACCAGGGGTTGCTTGTTTTTCATTTTCGACCATCCTTTCATATACCTCGATATATTGTCCGACCATCCGGTCGGCGGTAAAGCGCTCCTCCACGGTGCGGCGGCATGCCGCCCGGTCGATCTCCCCGATGCGGTCCACATGCTCGATGGCCCCGGCGGTATCGGCCACCAGAAACCCGTTCCGGCCATGCTCGATCAGCTCCGGCATGCTGCCGCGGGCGAAGGCGATGGTCGGGGTACCGCACGCCATGGCTTCGACAATCGAAAGGCCGAAAGGTTCATCGAACCCGATGGGGTGCAGCAGGGCCAGCGCCCCGCCGAGCAGCTCGTTGCGCTGTTCGGGGCCGACGCTGCCGACATAGGTGACGTTGTCGTTGTCCAGATGGGGGGCGACGTGCCGGCGGTAGTAGCCCTCGTCCTGGATGATGCCGGCCATCAGCAGGCGCTTGCCGCAGGCGCGGGCAATCTCGATGGCCTCGCGCGCGCCCTTGTCGGGGTGGATGCGCCCGAAAAACAGCAGGTAGCCGTCCGGCTGCCCCTGGAAATCAAACCGCGCCAGGTCGATGCCGTGGTGGATGGTTTGGACATAGTCCAGCCCCTCGGCGCGGTCGGCGTCGCTAATCGAGACATAGGCGACGCGGCCGTTGTATTTCCGGTAGACGGGCAGGATTCCGGGCGACGAAAAGCCGTGGATCGTGGTGACGACCGGCGTCGAAACCAACCCGGCATAGCTCAACGGCAGGAAGTCGAAATGGTTGTGGATGAGGTCGAATTCGCCGGCATGCTCGAACACCTCCGAAATGTGGAGGCACTCCCACACCTTGGGGATCAGGCTGCGGTCCTCCTCGTAGCCGCGGGCGCACACCGCGTGCAGCTTCCCGGCGGTCTGGGAATCGCCGGTGGCAAAGAGGGTGGTGTCGATCCCGCGGGCGACGAGCCCCTCGGCCAGGAGCGAGACCACGCTCTCCCATGGCCCATAGTGGCGCGGGGGCGTCCGCCAGGCGATCGGTGCAAGCATTGCAATGCGCATCTCTTCTCCTTATGGGGTTTTGCGGCCTTCCTGGATGGTGTTTTCCGCCAGCCGCAGTTCAAGCAGGGACTGGAGGAAGGCGAGGGTCGATTCCGCCCCCTGGTTTTCGTTGGGGCGGTCGGGGTGGAGGCCGTCGCGGCATCCGCCGGTGGTGGGGTCGTAGAGCGGCAGGTTGAGGTCGTTGCGGCCGAGGAACCACTCGAAGGTCCGGTGGGCTTCCTCCAGCCAATAGTCCTCGCCGGTGCAGCGGTAGGCCTCGAGGCAGGCCGATACCATGGTTTGCGCCTCGACCGGTTGCTGGTCGAAGCGGGCGCGTTCGCCGCCGCGCGGGTAGAAGCCGTTGCAGCCGATCGGCGAAAAATGGCCGTCGGCACGCTGCAGCTCGACCAGCCACCGGAGCGATTCGAGCCCAGCCTCGGTCATGGCGTTGTTGGGGATCCACTGGCCGCACATGAGCATGGCGTGGGGCAGGACGGCGTTGCAGTAGCTCAGGATGTCCTCGTACCACCGCCAGTCGTCGGCACGGCAGGCCTGGTAGAGGCCGAGCAGGCGTTCGGCCAGCTGGTCGCGTACCTGGTTCACGAGCCGGTCGCCCTCGAAGCGCCGCAGGTATTCGTGGATGCCGAGCAGGGTGAAGGCCCACGCACGCGGGCTGGTGGTGCGGGGGATGGCGGGCAACGCCTTTTCGAAGAGCCCGCCGGCGAGGCCGCGCAGGGAGGGGTTGGCGGAGCGGCCGAGCACGGTGCCGAGCGCCCAGAGGGTCCGGCCGTGGCTATCGTCCGACCCGCTCTCTTCGAGCCAGTTGCGCTGGAAATCCATGAAGTTGCGGAAGCGGCCGGTCTTGGGGTTGTAGGCATAGGCGATGAAGGCAAGGTAGCGGGAGGAGAGATCGAGCGACTGGCTGTTGCTCAGCTCCAGCTCCGCCGCGAGCACGGCGGTGATGAGTGCCCGGGCATTGTCGTCGATGCTGTAGCCCTCGTGGTAGTTGGGGGCGATGAAGGTGGCGTGCTGGATCATGCCGGTGCCGTCGGTCAGACGGCGCAGGTGGTTGAGCCTGAGCGGCGGCAGGTCGGCGGGGCGCTGGTTGAGCGGCTTGACCGCAAAGCCGGCCGGTGCGGTGTGGTGGTGCTGGGTGCGTGCGCGCTCGAAGCTCTCCATGTAGCGCTGGGCCACCTTGGGCCAGATCATTTCCCGACCGTACAGATAGGCGCGCTTGCGCATGGCGTGGCGCTTGGATTCGTGGTCGAGCAGGTCGAGGACCCTTTCCGCCAGCGCGTCGGCATCGCCGAATGGGAAGAGTGCGCCGCGACCCTCGGCCAGCAGCTCCTCGGCATGCCAGTAGGGCGTCGAAACCACCGCCTTGCCCGCGCCGACCGTGTAGGCCAGCGTGCCGGAGGTAATCTGCGCCTCGTTGAGGTAGGGCGTGACGTAGATATCCGCCGCGCTGATAAACTCGATCAGCTGCTCGAGCGTGACGAAGCTGTTGTGGAAGATCACGTTGCCGGCCACCCCCAGCTTCTGGGCTAGCCGCTGGAGCGAGAGGCGGTACGACTCGCCCTCGTGCAGCAGCACCTGCGGATGGGTGGCCCCGACCACTATGTAGACCACGTCTGGATGGCGCTCAACGATCGCTGGCAGGGCCGAGATCGCCGTCTCGATCCCCTTGTTGGCGGAGAGCAGGCCGAAGGAGAGCAGCACCATCTTTCCCTCCACGCCGAACAGGTCCTTGTGGAAGTTGGGATCCACGAACGGCACATCGGGCACGCCGTGGTGGATGAAGTCGATCTTTTCCGCCGGAACGTCGTAGATGGTTTCCAAGAACCGCTTGCCGCGTGCGCTCATGGTCACGATCCGGTCTGACAGGGCCGCCACCTCCTTCAACACCTTCAGCTGCTCGGGGTTCGGCTCCTGCAGGATGGTGTGCAGCGTGGTGACGATCGGCATGCGCAGGTCGCGCAGGAGCGCGAGGATATGGCTACCCGACGGCCCTCCATAGATGCCGTATTCATGCTGCAGGCATACCACGTCCACGCCGTTGATGTTCAGGAAGTCTGCCGCACGGCGGTAGGATTCGATATCCTTTTCCGCCAGCTCGAAGCGCACGCGCGGTGGATAGGTGTAGCCGGTTTCGATGTCGTTGACCGGCAGAGCCATGCAGGTGGCGTTGGTGTAGGTGCCGGCAACCGCTTCGCACAGGTCGGTGGTAAAGGTGGCGATGCCGCACTGCCGGGGGAGGTAGTTTCCCACGAAGGCGACGCGATTGATGTTCACGGTATTTGAATCGTCCCTCATTCAGTTCCTCCGTTTAAAACCGTCAATCTAGCAAATGAAGCCGATTCGCGCCACCCCCAATCTTGCGGTTTCGGGCACTAATACCGGATCAGCGAATGGATCGGCAGGTCGGGCAGCTTGGCGCGGCCGTGGAGGAAGGCGAGCTCGATGAGGAAGTCGACCTCGACGATTTCGACGGAAAAGTTTTCCTGGATCATCCCGATGGCGGCGGCAACGGTCCCGCCGGTGGCGAGGAGGTCGTCGACGACCAGGATTCTTTGGCCGGGGCGGAGGGCGTCGGTGTGGATCTCGACGGCATCGGTGCCGTATTCGAGATCGTAGGTTTTGCGGAAAACCGAGTGGGGCAGCTTGCCGGGCTTGCGGACGAGGCAGGTTCCGGCACCGAGGGCGTAGGCGAGCGCGGAGGCAAAGACAAAGCCGCGCGCCTCGATCCCGACAACCACGTCGATGCCGTTGTTTTTGTGCCGCCCCTTCAGCAGGTCGATGGTCTTGCGGAAGAGCGCGCCGTCGGCGAGCAGCGGGGTGATGTCCTTGAACTGGATTCCAGGCTTTGGAAAATCCGGGATATTCCGGATTGCGGAGGCGATCTGTTCCATGTTTTCCTTCCCTCGGTTTGTTGGTCGATTCATTCTTGCGGAAGTCTGGCTTGAAGCGGGTGCGGAATGCGAGCTTTTCCCGCAGGGTTCCGGGGGTTGGAACCCGTTTTTTTTGCGGCATGATCCGTGCTGTACTTGCGGTAGGGGCCTGTGGTAGCTTCCGGGATCTGGGGAATCGAGATGAAGAAGCTGATAACTTGTTTGCTGATGGCCGGGGCAATATCGGTTTGCGCCACCGATTTCTATGGCGTCAAGCTGGTTGTCGGGGCGGACGACGATCTTTCGGGCATGATCCAGAACTTGCTCGACGGGGATCGCGCGTCCGCGAAAGCGCACCTCGAGCACCTTTCCGTCATTGCGCCCAAGCTGGCCAAGGGACTTTCGCTACTCGATTTCGAGATCCCCTGCATCGACTGCGCGGCCAAGCGGTCGGCGGACTGCAAGCTTTGCGGGGGAAAGCTGCTGTGGATCAACCCCGCTGCCCTGCGCTATTTGCAGGAAACCTTCAAGGCCGCGCTCGGGAACGGGGAGCCGGTCGAAAAGGCCTGGGTTTTCGCGAAGCGGATGTTCGATGAACGCAAGGCGCTGGTGCTCTCCCGCAAGCCGTTCAAGGGAACGGTCTTCCGGGTCGAGACGGACGGCATCCTGCTCAAGGGGGACGACGGGAAAATCGTTTTTCTGGCCGAGGAAAATCCATCCGGGCTGAAACGCGGGCAGTCGGCCGAAGGCCATTGCTGGCTGATCAAGGAGCTGTCGCACTCCTATCGGGAAGGCGAAACCTTCAAGTCGGTGCCGTTCTATGTCCGGAATCTTTGGTGGGACTATTAGACCGCAATCTTGCCAATTGCGTATGGAATGATGGATGAACGGATGGTTGGATGACTGAAAACACGGCTCCATGGCAAAATTGACGGATGTCACCCAAATGGCGACGCGATGTCTGGTGTACCATCAATTTCCCCCCAGCAATCCACTCTTCCAAATATCCAGCAATCCAAGCAGCAAGGCTACGGTATTTAGAACATGCCGGTGCGCTTTTTGTATTGCGGAAGCTCCAGCCGTTTCCCGATTAGCTCCTTGTGGTGCTCCGCCGCCTTGTCGTAGCGGATCCGCTCGGCGGTGCCGAGCGCGTCGCGGTCTTTCTGCTTCAGTTCCGCGTAGGCCTCGCTGGCAAGATCCAGCGTGTTGAGCAGGCAGCAGACAATGTCACGGGCGCGGCGTTCGTACTCCTCGGCCTGCAGAGCCACGGAGGCGCGGTTCACTTCGAGGAAAGCGAAGAAAAAGCCATCCTTGGCTTCGACGGAATTCTTGAGGTTGAGCATGGAGAGGATCGCTTTCACATTGCCGGCCAGCATGTTGATAAAATTGCAAAACTGGCCATCTTTCTCGTTCTCGCGGGCGGCGAAGCATCCGTGCTTGCGGGCCGTGCGGAGCATGAAAAGGATCTCTTCATACTCCGCCGCATCCAGCGGTTGCATGGCCCGGGGATTGTGCGCGGCGAGCAATTTGGTGGCCTGCTCGTAGTAGACATCCCGCAAGGCCAGATGCACCGGACGGTTTTGCTTGAAATGGTTGATCGTACCCACGCCCGCGACCCTAGCAGATCAAAACGGGGTTCCCAGCTTATTATCCCGGAAAAGAGGAGTGCCGATGAACCGATCTGACAGGCAACCTCTGCTTCGACTTTCCCGTGCGGCACAAGACGAGGCGGAGCCTCATCCTACGGCCAGATGCCCGGTGCGCGAATCCGGGGGAAGCCCGTCCGGAGGGCGATATGTCCAGCCGATCCAATCCAGAAGGTTTCGGGGGAGTGTTCCATTTTGTTGGGCGGGGGCAGGCACTCAGTGGGCGATGGAAGACAGATTCACGAAAAAACCGGTATTTTTTTTGTTGTCAAAAAGAATATTCGGGGTATGGTGCTCGTACGAATTTGAGATAACCTTCGGCGGTCGGAGGCTCTCGGAATTGAATCAGTAAACCAAAACAGTAAGGAGAAATCAGATGAAAAGAACAGTAGCACTATTGGCCACCGCGCTGGTAGCGGGAAGCGGGTTTGCCGCTACAAACTATTGGGACGGAACGACCGGAAGCTGGACCAACACGGCCAAGTGGTCGCTGGGCACGGTTCCCGGCGATACCGCCGACTATGCCTTCATCACCAATGGAACTGCGCAGATCACGCCCGGCGCAGCACCGTCCGGTTCCATTGCGCAGACACAACTGGGCGGCGCATCCGGTGCCAGTATCGACATTAGCGAAGATGTGGAGTTCAAGGATATCTACCTAGGCGACGC
>WFRA01000041.1 GCA_015486775.1 Kiritimatiellales bacterium
CCTCGCGGGATGCTTGTTCACCCCGCAGAATCCACCATGCCATGGCTCCTGTCACGCTCAGGAATGTGCCAATTCATTTTCCGGAAAACATCCCTAATTCCCGCCCCGGATCAGGAAGTCTGAAACTGATCGAACGGATGAACAAGCTTCCGCCCGAACATGCGCATGCCCCCGATGAAGCCCGCGTCAAGCGCTGGGAAGACGCCAAATTGCACCCCAACGACCGGGATTTTGAAAAAATCCGTGCTTGGGCGAAAAAGGTAACGGAATGAAGGAATTCTTTGAAATCGTCGGCATTACGGGGTATGTCCTTGCGGGAGCCGCCGCCTGGAGCCTCTTTCTGTTTGTGAAACACGGTCTCTACCTATTGCTGGTCTCCTACGACTTCAAACGCAACTTTAAATGCGTGGAGCGCGGCGAACTAGACCTGATCTCTCAGGAGCTACGGAGGCGCAACCCGATGATGGAAATTATGCGGGATATCGCCCGTTTCCACGCGCACCACTCCCGCGACCTAAAATCGGAAGTGGCCTTTCTCTTCTACAAATACTTCAACAAGGTCAACCGCTCCGTTGCATGGCTCCGCCTGATTTCCGTGGTGGCACCATTGCTCGGATTGATGGGAACCGTGCTGGGTATGCTCAGCATGTTCAAATCGCTCGCGAACGACCAGCAGGTGGATGCGGCGTTGATGGCCGGCGGAATTTGGGAGGCGCTGCTCACCACCGTGATGGGTCTCTCCGTCGCCATCCCCACGCTGGTTTTCTACTACGCCATCAGCCTGCGCCTCAAGGGCTTCACCATCGAGGCCGTGGAATATGGATACCGCATCGCCGGAATCGTCAACCCCAATTGCCCGTACGGAGCAAAGCCAACTTGCCCAGAGAAATAGAACATGTTTGATTTTCTCGGCTCAGACGAAATCGAAAGCCACATCGACCTCACCCCCATGATCGACGTGATCTTCATGCTGATCATCTTCTTCGTACTGGCGGGCACTTTCAGCAAGCCCGTCATGGAAGTACTCCTGCCACACACCAAAACGGCGGAGGCCGCCGGGAGGGGGCAGGAAAAAGAGCTAATCGTTTCCATCGATCAAGAGGGTCAGATCTTCTGCGAAGGGCGAGCCTATTCCGAGGAAGAGCTGGCCGAACTGGTGGCGCTGCGCCCCGCGCAAAAGATGAATCTTTTCGTGGACGAGCGCGCCCCTTTCAAACCTTTCATTGCCCTTATCGACGAAACCCGCCTTGCCGGACGCTCCAATGTGGTAATCACAACGGAAAAAAAGTAGACAGGGCTCCATGAAAATTCGTAGCAAAAACGCGTATGAAATTGGATCGGCGGGGGTTGCCTGGGGCGTTTTGGGAAGCGCGTTTGCAGGTATCCTATTTTTCCAAAGTTCAGAAAAATCGGTTCCCGTTCCTTCAGCCACGCAATCGCCCGTCTCCCGCTTCATGCTCGAACAACTCCCCGTGCGCGAAGCAATCCAGCCCAAGATTATTCCCGAGCCCGAATCCAAGACCGAACCCAAACCCGAACCAGAAATTATTCCCAAACCCAAATCGGAAATTATTTCCGAACCAGAACAGAAGGCCATCGAAGAACTGCCTCCTCCTGAAGAACCAAAAGAGGAACCGCTGCCCAAGCTCGAACCTATCCCGGAACCAGTGGCTGTTGCGCAAGAGGCTAGCACCGTGGAAGGGGGCGGGAATCCCGTTCCACCTTCCTTAATCCGCGAGTTGCAGAAAATGGTAGAAAAATCAAAATACTATCCCTCTCGCGCACGCCGTTCCAACATCACTGGTGTGGCAATCCTGCGGCTGACCATCACCCCGTCCGGCATCATCCAAAAGGCCGAAGTGCTCTCTGCCGACCATCAGTATCTTGCCGCTGGTGCCAAAAGAACCGGCACACGACTGGTTGGGGAGATTGTTTCCAGTTCGCCTTCGCGCACCATCGCAGTCGAAGTCCCCATCCGCTATGAACTGCGCTAACAGTAGAAGAATTCAGGTAGGTTGCGTTTTTTTCAGCAACGGAGAACTCGCGTCCCTGCGCCTTGCAGAAACAGTCCTCGCCGAGATCCTACCTGTCGGCATTGAAGCTGGGGCACTTTTCGGTGTATTCGGCGAACCGGAGTATGCGTCTTTTTCAAGCTTGTCGGCGGTCTAAAAATAAGGGCGAAGCGAAATGCCTTAGCTCTTCGCCCCAGGCCGGGTGTTGGCCGGGGCGCTCTTTTGGCGGTCGGCGGAGGGCAGGTCGATGTCCATCAGGTCGCCCTGGGTGTTGAGCAGCAGCAGGCGGAGCTGGCCGTCGAGGTGGACGGGGTAGGGCAGCACGCGCATTTGCAGTAGCACCTGGATCTGGTTTCGGGTGAGCGCCAGCCCCTTGTATTCGGCCTCGAGCACAAACGGGCAGCCCTCTTTCCAGCCGGAGCAGCCATAGGCCGTTTTTCCTTTGATGATCTTTTTTCCACACCTTGGACAATCGCCTAGCCGGTCGGTGTCGAGCTGGGCGGCGGCACCGTGCCCGATCAGCTTGCGGGTGTAGGTGGAGATGCCTTCCATAAAGTCGGAGGCGGGGGTCTCGGCCCGTTCGATCTGCTTGAGCTTTCCCTCCCACTCGCCGGTCATTTCGGGCGACTTGAGCAGCGGGTCGTGAATGAGCGCAACGAGGCAGCGGCCCATATCGGTGGCGCGGATCTGCTTTTTTTCGCGGCGGATATAGTTGCGGCGCAGGAGGGTTTCGATGATGGCGGCGCGGGTGGCGGGGGTGCCGATGCCGCGCTCTTTGAGGACTTCGCGCAGGGTGTCGTCATCGACGAGTTTTCCGGCGGCCTCCATGGCGCCGAGCAGGGAGTTTTCGGTAAAGTATTTTGGCGGCTTGGTTTTGCCTTCGCGGATGGAGGGTTCGTGCGGGCCGCTCTCGCCTTTTCCAAAGGTTGGAAGAGTTTGGTCGTCGTCGGCTCCAGCCGCTGAAGCCTTTTTCTTTTTTTTCTTTTTGGGGAAGAGCGCCGTCCAGCCGGGTTCGACCACCACGGTGCCCTTGGCCTGGAATTTGACCCCGGCGCTCTCTCCATCGACGGTGGTGATTTTTTTGATGCAGATGGGATAGAAGGCGGCAATAAACTGCGTGATGATGGCGTCGTAGAC
>WFRA01000042.1 GCA_015486775.1 Kiritimatiellales bacterium
CCCCGGAACCCGCTACCACCTCGTAGTGACCATCCCGTGGAACCCCACCCTCGCGCACATCTTCCTCAATCCGGAACTCCCCCTGCGCAACCGCATCGTCGCCAACATTGCCGAGTGCTCGAAGCCCTTCGACGGTGTGCAGATCGACTTCGAGAGCATCGGCCAAGACGACGGAACCGCCTACCTCAACTTTCTCGCCGCCGTCAAAAAGGCGCTGCCGCCCGGAAAAGTTTTCAGCGTCGCCGTCATGGCGCGCTGGGCGGAGCACAAACGAAAAAACCCCTATGATGCCTTCGACTATCCCTTCGTCGGGAGAATCGCCGACCGCGTCGTCGTCATGGCCTACGACGAACACTACGGTGGCGGTTCGCCCGGTGCCATCGCCTCCATCCCCTGGTGCAAAAAAATCATTGCCCACGCCCGCGCCACCATTCCCGCCGGCAAGCTCGTCATGGGCATCCCGCTCTATGGCCGGGGCTGGCAGACCCCCGCCCTCGCCCGCTCCTACAAAAACCGCGAAATCATCGACGAGCTGCGCAAAAAAAACATCGCCCCTTCCAACGATTGGAAAACCGGCGGTGCCTACGCCTACACCGAAACCGTCACCATCAACGTACACTACGAAACCCTCCAATCTCTGGAAGCCAAGATGCGGCTCTATTCCCAGCGCCCCATCCAAGGCGTCGCCTTCTGGCGCATCGGCCAGGAACCGGAAGGTTTCTGGCAAAGTATCCAAAAAGAAACCTGCACCGTGGAGTAACGCAAAAAGATAATTCAATGCACAGTAGGTAAAAAATCCTTTTATCGAGCCTATGAAAAACATGGAACTACCGACAACAGACGATTTTGAAGGAATCGTGTTCGGCGATGTGCCGCTGATCGACGTGCGCGCCCCGGTGGAGTTTGCCGACGGGGCGTTTCCGGGAGCGGTCAACCTGCCGCTGATGGACGACGAGGAGCGGCGGCAAGTGGGCATCTGCTACAAGCAGAAGGGGAACGCCGAGGCGGTCAAGCTGGGGCACGAGCTGGTTTCCGGCGAGGTGAAGGCGGCGCGGGTCGCCGCTTGGGTCGGATTTTTGGAGACCCGCCCCAATGCGTTGCTTTATTGTTTTCGCGGCGGGATGCGCTCGCAGATTGTCCAGCAGTGGATTGCGGAGGAGACGGGAAAGTTTGTCCAACGGCTGGAAGGCGGCTACAAGGCTTTCCGCCGCTACCTGATCGACCACCTCGATCCCGCGACGCTCAAGAGCACGCCCCTTGTTCTGGGTGGCCGCACGGGCGTGGGAAAAACCATTTTGCTCCAACGGTTGGAAAACGCGGTGGATCTTGAAGCGATCGCGAACCATCGCGGCTCTTCGTTCGGGCGCTTCACCACGCCGCAGCCCACGCCGATCAATTTCGAGAACCGGCTGGCCTGGGCGTTCATCAAGCACAATGCCGCCGGATTTTCCCATATGGTGCTGGAGGATGAGGGGCGCAACGTGGGCGACCGCTACCTTCCGATGCCGCTGGTGGAGCATTTCCAAAAGGCCGACGTGGTGGTGCTGGAACGCTCGCTGGAGGAGCGGGTGCAGATTACCTTCGAGGAATATGTGGTTGCGGCGCAGGCCGACTACCAGGCGCTCCACGGGAAGGAGGCGGGGCTTGTCCAATGGCTGGAACAGATGGACAACAATCTCTTCCGCATCCGCAAGCGGCTCGGTGGCCTGCGCCACCAGCAGATCAGGCAGCTTCTCCACGAGGGGCGGCACCGGGAGTGGATCGAACAGCTGCTGCGCGACTACTACGACCCGATGTACGACTACCAGCTTGAAGGCAAGAGTTCCAACATTGTCTTTAAGGGTGGCGAGTCCGAGGTGCTTGAATACCTGAAGAAAACATCCCGGGATAGGGCTTGAACGGGCGGAGGCGGGGGATATAATCCCGCGTTCGTTGAATCTAGGTGGAGATTATGGGAAAGACACTATTTGAAAAAATCTGGGACCGGCATGTCGTCAAGGAACTCGCCGACGGCGAGGTGCTGCTTTATATCGACCGCCATCTGGTGCATGAAGTCACCAGCCCGCAGGCCTTCGAGGGGCTACGCCTGGCCGGTCGCACCGTGCGCCATCCGGAGCTGACCTTTGCGACGGCCGACCACAACGTCCCGACCGACAGCCGCACGGAGATCGTTGATCCCGTGGCCAAGACGCAGGTGGACGCGCTGGCGAAAAACTGCGCGGATTTCGGGATCACCTACTACGGCATGAATTCGGACAAGCAGGGCGTCGTACACATCATCGGCCCAGAGCAGGGCATCACGCTTCCGGGCACCACGGTGGTCTGCGGCGATTCGCATACGGCCACGCACGGTGCGTTCGGCGCCATCGCCTTCGGCATCGGAACCTCCGAGGTCGAGCATGTGCTGGCCACGCAGACCCTGCGGCAAAAGAAACCGAAGCAGTACAGGGTCGAGTTCAAGGGCAAGCTCCCCCTCGGCGTGACCGCCAAGGACATGGTGCTGGAGCTTTGCGGCCAGATCGGCACGGCGGGCGGAACCGGCTGCGCCTTCGAGTTCTGCGGCGAAGCCATCGAAAACCTTTCGATGGAGGGCCGCCTGACCGTCTGCAACATGGCCATCGAGGCCGGCGCGCGGGCGGGGCTGGTTGCCCCCGACCAGACCACCGTCGACTATATTCTTGCCGAAGACCGACCCTTCGCCCCGAAGGACGAAGCATTGGAAGCGTCGCTGGCCTATTGGAAAAAGCTCTATTCCGACGACGATGCCACCTTCGACAAAACACTCGTGATCGATGTTTCGAGCCTTGAGCCGCAGGTGACCTGGGGTACCAGCCCCGGCATGGTGACGGGAGTTTCCGGCGAGGTTCCCGCGCTCGACGCCGTGGCGGAATACAGCCCCGAAGATGTGCGCGGCGCGCTCGACTACATGGGGCTGGAACCGGGCATGAAAATAACCGACATCCAAATCGACACCGTATTCATCGGCAGCTGCACCAACGGCCGCATCGAAGACCTGCGCGAGGCCGCCAAGGTGATGGACGGCAAGAAGGTGGCCGACGGTGTCCGCGTGCTGGTGGTTCCCGGTTCCGAGAAGGTTCGCCACCAGGCCGAGGCCGAGCGCCTCGACCGCATATTCCACGAAGCGGGCGCGCAGTGGCGCTATGCCGGGTGCAGCATGTGCCTCGCGATGAATCCCGATAAGCTGAAGGAAAAAGAGCGTTGCGCCTCCACCTCGAACCGCAACTTCGAAGGGCGGCAGGGGCGCGGCGGACGCACCCACCTCGTCAGCCCCGCCATGGCGGCCGCCGCCGCCATTGCCGGCCACTTTGTGGATGTCCGCGAATTGGAAGGATAGCCGCAAAAAGGCACAAGAAGCACAAAGAGACGGTCTTCGTGCCTTTTGAGCCTCTTTGTGGCCAACAAAAAAGGAATTGATACGATGGAAAAATTCGAGACATTCACAGGAACGGTCTGCGCGGTGGATCGGGCGAACATCGACACGGATGCGCTGATCCCCAAGGAATACCTGCGGTCGATCAAGCGCACCGGATTCGGGCATGCGCTCTTTTCCGACTGGCGCTACAACGCCGACGGAACCGACAACCCCGATTTTATTTTGAACCAGCCCAAAGCCAAGGGCGCCTCCATCCTGGTCGGCCGCAACAACTTTGGGTGCGGCTCCAGCCGCGAGCATGCGGTCTGGGCCGTGGCGCAGCAGGGGTTCCGGGTCGTGATTGCCCCCCGCGAGGGCGAGATTCCCGCCTTTGCCGACATCTTCCGCAACAACTGCGCAAAGAACGGCGTGCTGACCATCGAGCTGTCCAGCGAAGAGGTCGACCAAATCTTCAAGCTGGTCGAGGCCGACGAACCGCTCGAAGCCACCGTGAATCTGGAAGAGCAAAAAGTGGTCGTGGGCGGTGTCGAATTTGCCTTCGATATCGATCCGGCCGTAAAGGAAAAATTGCTGCTGGGCATGGACGACATTTCCGAAACGCTCCTGAACGAAGCCGAGATCAGCGCCTTCGAGGACACCCACGATCCGCAGTTGGCGACAGCTTAGCCCTTTCCAATCCTTGGAAAACCCGCTACAAAGAAAGCTTCCAGTCTCTGGAGGCTTTTTTTGCGGAAATCTCCATAGGGAATCGTATGGACAACATGGAAATCATATTTGATGTGGTGGGGAGGGTGCTTCCAGCCGTTGGGGTTGAGTTTCTCCTGATTGGCGGACATGCGGTGAACCACTATGGCTACAGCCGGGCAACCATCGATGTCGATTTCATGATTGCCTCAAGCCATGCCGATGCGGTCAGGACTGCAATGAGGTCGGCGGGGTTTACGAATATTTCACAAACAGACAACGTTGTTTTCTTCAACCACCCCGCAATTCCGCATCGGGTGGATTTTTTGCAGGTCGATGCGGAAACGCTTCGTTCACTTGTGGGCAGGGCTTCGCGGATTGAATATGGAGGGCAGTCGCTGTTGGTTCCCTCCCTTCCCGATCTAATCGCAATGAAGTTGTTTGCGCTGAAGCAAGGATCGGCACAGCGAGAAGCGAAAGATTTCCCGGACATTGTAAACCTGGTTCTCGAACACGGATTGGACATTGAGGCGGAGCTGGAACCCTTGTGCGAAAAATATGCCGACCAGGAAATATATTCAAGGTTGGCCCGGAAAATCCGGGAGGAACGCAATGCTTGATTTTCCAAAGATTGGAACGGTGGTGGAGCCGCCGCAGAAAAAGATGGACTCGATGGAGTACATCCGCTTTTGCGAGTTTTGCGTGAAAAACAATCCGCACATCACGCCTGAAAATTGCCTCCATCGAAAGACGGGCGAGGAGAAGATCAAGGTGCCGTTCCATTTCTAGCGCAACCCTGTCCGGATGAAAAACTATCTCACAGCTTCGATCTCGGCCTCGGCGGTGCGGCACAACATTGCGCTGCTTCGCGGGCGGATCGGCGCGGGCGTGAAGCTCTGCCCGGTGGTGAAGGACGATTGCTACGGCCACGGGATGGATGTGCTCTACCCGGTGCTCGCCGGACTGGTGGATGGCTTTGCGGTGGCTTCGCCACACGAGGCGCTGGCGCTGCGCCGCCGGGGATACAAGGGTTTTGTCCTCTGCCTGCTCTCGGCCTATTTCGACGAGCTCGACGTGCAGGACGAACTGGTGCGCCAGTCGATCACCCAGACCGTGATGTCGTCCACCGCGCTGGCCTCGATCCGGGCGGCGGCAGAGCGCGTGGGCGCCACGGCGCAGGTCCACCTGAAGGTCGACTCCGGCATGGGGCGGCTGGGGGTTCCCGTCGGCCAGGCCGCCGGATTGATCCAGGCGATCCACGAACTCTCCGATGTGGAGCTGACCGGAATCTACACCCACTTTTCCTCGGCCGAGGAGGCCGACAAAAGCACAACCTTCCAACAGCTGGAACGCTTTGTTTCCATTCTTCCAAAGGCGGGAAACCTGACGGTCCACGCCGCGAACTCGGCGGCGGCGCTGGAGCTTCCCGAGTCGCATTTCGACATGGTGCGCGTGGGGCTCGCCCTCTACGGCTACCGCCCGGTGGAGGGGCTGGATTTCCGCCCCTGCATGGCGGTGGCCGCCAAGCTGATCGCCGTCAAGCACCTGCCGAAGGGGAGCCGCAGCGGATATGGGCTGGTGTATGAATATGCCCGCGACAGCCGCGTGGGCATCGTCCCCATCGGCTATGGCGACGGCTATTTCCGCAACCTGTCCGACCGCGCCGTGGTGCGCATCCACGGGAAGGATGCGCCGGTCTGCGGAAGGGTCTCGATGGATCAGATGACGGTGGACATCACCGACATCCCCGAAGCCAAGGTGGGCGACGAAGTTGAAGTGATCTCCTCCGACCCCGCCGCGCCCAACAGCGTCGGAAATCTGGCGCGGCTGGCGGGTACCGTCCCCTATGAGATCACCTGCCACCTCGGCCACAACATTCGCCACCTGCTGGTAGACTGATCCCGCTTCCAAGCCAAAATGATGAAATAACAGGACGGACTCCTTTCCTTTAACAACCCTCCGCACCGTGCCGCAGGCATTCCTGCCTGCGTAAAAAGGCGGAAAGGAATGTCCGCCCCACAGGCCGGGAACGCCGAGCTCCAGCTCGGCTTGAAAAGAAAACCCCACACACAAAAACAAGACAACGAACCGGAATCCTTTCCCGGCTCCTTTTTTTTATTTTTTGCAATAGCAACCAAATCGACCTTGCCTGTTGCAAGAAAATCAGCCATCAAAGAGGGAAAGTAATGGGCAGAATATTAAAATATCGGACTGACCCCAGCCTCAGCCTCCGATAAAACCCGAGCTTTTTTATAGGTGAAATCGCCGCGTGTTTTGCCTACCATTACTCCCGTGAATCATAACAGGAGAAACCGATGATACCTCTGCTCGTTCTACTCGCACTGATCGTGGTGCTGCTCTTCGCCGTGGTCGGCATATACAATGGCCTCGTGACGCTACGCAATCGCTTCAAGAATGCGTTCGCCCAGATCGACGTGCAGCTCAAGCGCCGCTACGACCTGATCCCCAACCTGGTGGAGACCGCCAAGGGCTACATGAGCCACGAGCGCGAAACGCTCGAAGCTGTCATTCAGGCACGCAACCAGGCCGCCGCCGCTGGCAAGGCCGCCGCGCAGAATCCCGCCGATGCCGGGGCGATGACCGGTCTGGTGGGTGCGGAGGGTGCGCTGACCGGCGCGCTCGGCAGGCTTTTCGCCCTTTCGGAAGCCTACCCGGATCTGAAGGCCAACCAGAACATGATGCAACTGACCGAGGAGTTGACTTCGACCGAAAACAAGATTTCGTTTGCGCGGCAGGCCTACAACGATGCCGTGACCGTCTACAACACCAAGCGCGAAACCTTCCCGAGCAACCTCGTGGCCAATGCGTTCAACTTTGCCGCCGCCACCCTCTTCGAGATCGAGGATACCGCGCAGAAGGAAGCCCCGAAAGTCAGCTTTGGCTAAAAAACGATCGCCGCGAAAAAACGCATAGAACACAGAGATGCTTCTCTGCGTTCTTTCGCGGCCAATAAAACCTTTCTCCATGGATTTTTTTGC
>WFRA01000043.1 GCA_015486775.1 Kiritimatiellales bacterium
AGCTTATGGATGCTGAATCGATAATTCGGCACTGCCCCGCACTTCAAAACGAAACAGCGGCAATCAGGACGTTGCTCGAAGCCGAAAAAGTGCTTGACGACTTCTGCCGCTCGGTTGACGCAAACTAGGACAAAGCACCCATGACCACCCACCGCCAAAACCAGGAAATGTTCACCGCCCACGCAATCGCGGCGGCGTTAAGCATTTCTAGGCAGGGTGTTTTTCGGCTGCTCCAAACCGCACCGCCTTCGGGGCAGATCCTCAAGGCCGGAAGGCCGGTCAATGCCTGGGCTTTTATGGATCTGCCCGCCGATCTCCGCGCCCGGCTCGATGCCAGGGCGCAAAAGCTCTGCTTCAAGGATGCAGAGCAGCTGCTGGCCAGGGGCAAGACACCGTGGCAACCGGCGATCCCCCTTCGCGAAATTGCCGACCGGCATATCCAAAAGGCGCACCAACTCAAACGGGCGCTACTGCCAATCCTGGAGGAACTGAGCGATATCGATTCCCTGGCATCGGTGGAGGATGAAGGGTTGCATATCTATTCCCAAACCTTCGGCCACAAGATTTCTTCCAGACATTGGAGGCGGCTAATTAATCGCACCTTCAACCGGGATGCGGGCAACGACGATTTCCACCGTCTGGAAATCTATCTCGACGACAAGCTGACCCGTCGCCACACCCAGTCCGCCAAGGCCGAAAAAATGGCCAAGGATGGCTTTGCCGATGCCCGCGCAGCCATCGGCATGGTGCAGGACATAACAAAGCCCAACAGCGCGGAAAAGCAGATAATCTGGACGTACGTCCTGGATGCCGTGGAGGGGTTGATCAGCAATGGAACCCCGGAAAAAGCAGCCAATGCGGCCGCGCTCAAGTTCCTGAACAACGAATGCTTATTTATCGCCAAGTCTGCCGATGCGCTCCGGACGGTTTTCTATCGGAAAGCCAAGGCCTGGAAAAAAAGCGGCGGCAAGCCTTCGGCGATCAAGGACAAGCGCAGCGAGCGTTCCGGAAATTGGAAACCCGCCCCGTTATCGCAGGCGGATGAAGAAACCATTCTGGCCTACACCTCCATTGCGGGCGGGCGGCTTTCCCAGGGCTGGCGAGAGGCCATGCGGGACAACGTGCTTAGCCCGGAGCTGATGCAGCGATACAGCATGGATGAGCGAAAGAACAAATCGTACGTTCCCAACGCGATCCGCGCCGCCCTGGGGCATAAGGTTCGAATGATCGATGAACACATGCACGGCCCCCATGCGGCCAAGATGGCCGGTGCATTTCTGGATCGCGATCCCAACGCCATCAACGCCGGGGACTGGCACCAGATGGACGAGACAACTGGCCCCATCTACTGGCACAACGAACGCGAACCTCGCAAGCCCACGCGCGGCCAGTTGCTGATTACGGTGGATGTCCGCACCGGCTACATCCTCTCTTTCCTTCTTGCTGCCGCCAAAGGGCTGAAC
Source organism: Kiritimatiellales bacterium (assembly GCA_015486775.1). Lineage (GTDB taxonomy): Bacteria > Verrucomicrobiota > Kiritimatiellia > Kiritimatiellales > Pontiellaceae > Pontiella. Next base: position 1,464 of record WFRA01000043.1, read on the forward strand.
GGGCGCGATGTCCGGAACCTGATGACCATCACCAACGATGAATTCGGCCTCCCTCGAAAGGGCTGGTATTTCGAGAATTCAATCTTCAAATCCAAGATTGTGAAAGGCGGCATTGCGTGGGCGGAAACCGAAGCTGGATTGCTGACCGGGCTGGGGCTTCGCTTTGTCCATGCCAGGGAAGCACGGGCAAAACTGGTCGAAAGGGTGTTTGGCCTGATCCAGAACTACATGGAGCGAATCCCCGGCTACTGCGGACGGAACGAGCGGCTGGACCACTACGAGCGGACGGAAAAGCTTCTGCAGAAAGTGCGCGGCGGAAAAATCCCGAGCCGGGAAGCGCTGCTTACCCAAGATGAACTGCATAAACATATTTCCGAGATTATCACCCAGGTAAACGCGGATCCCCAGAATGGAAAATACTGCAACGGCCTCTCTCCGGAGGAAGCCTACTTCAAGTATTTTGGAAACGAGCCACTGGTCAAGCTTGGCCGCACCACGCGCTACCTGTTGGCCGACTCGGTTCAAAAAGTGCGCATTGGACGCAATGGAATCACCATCCGGCGGGGAAAGGATACCTTCATCTACAAATCCGAAGAGACCGGGCAGCTCAAGGGGAAAGAGGTTCTGGCGTGGTTCAGCCCCGAAAACCCGGAAATCCTTTCCGTTACCGACCTGAAAAAGAAAAACCCCTTCACGGTCGAACGGGCGCAGTCCGTGCCGCTCATGGATGCCGACCCCGAGCTGCTCGCCCGGGAAATGGAGCGCAACGCAGCCCACAACGCCTACGGCAAGAGGTTGTTCACGGCCATAAAGCCAAACATTCCCGATGGGTTTGAAAAACGCATGTTCGCCCCGATTCTCGTGGATCAACAAACCGCAGAACTAGGCTTGGAGATGGAGCACCAACGGCAACAGGCCGACAAGAAACAAAAGAAAAAAGCCAGTCAAAACCAGAAAATCGCCAAGGGCGGATTCAGGCCATCGCCCATCGCCGCTCGGCGCGAAAAACAGCCTGAAGCTATCAAGCGGGTTCAGGCGTTCTTGAGGGATGATTAAAATGGAGGAACCAAAATGCTGAAACAAACCATATTGAATGCTCTCGAATGTTGCAGGAAGGCCGGTCGCCAGATGCCCGACTTCCTACTTCAAAGGGAATGCGAACTGGTGCTTGGAACCCGCGTTGGCGACAATGCGTTTGAGCAAGCGATCTCCGAACTGAAAGATGCAGGAGAGATTGAGGTGAATCCCGATCCTGTAACCCTGGAACCCAGCTACTTGTTGGCATCCACCGCTCCAGCCCAACCCCGGAACTGAATCATGAGCTCCACCCGCCATGCAAACAACGGCAGCCCGCTTCGCCAAGAGAAGTTCGCATCCCTGTCTCTTATACACATCTCCGAGCC
>WFRA01000044.1 GCA_015486775.1 Kiritimatiellales bacterium
GGAGCACGGTAGTCAAAGAAGAAATAACCAAGGTCAAAATTCCTGCATCCCAACCATACTTATCCACAATTGCTCCCATTCCCCACTCCGAAAGAATGGCACTCGCATAGCTCAATAGCCCCGTAAAACCAATCGAAGCAACTGCAACCCGCTTAGGCACCATATTTGCCGCCAAAACAGCAATCAAACCCAGAGGCCCAGCCATGAACCCAACCCCACACAACAACAATCCGTAGGTCAAAACCGACCCACCCGCCAGCTTCCAGAAAAGAAAGATAAGCAGCGTACAAAAAGCCATACAAATCGCAAACAGCCGACCACCACTTCCTCCTCATTGCGGTAGCGCAGGAAAAGGGCGTTGCCCGCATAGACCATCACGTCGTAGCCAAAGTTGGCACCCGGAGGCACCAGTGCGCACAGCTCCTCGGATCGATAGGTTCGGCCGCAGTCCGGGCAGACCATAACCGTTTCCCGCGCGAGAAGCCGGCCAACATGCAATGTGCTGAGCGTCCGGCGACGCGTCTTCCGTACCTTCAGTCCGCAGTTGCAATCGCCGCAGTATGTAGCCGATGGACGAAAATCCACCCTCGGCGGATCGATGAACAGGTTGGACGCGGACACCCCCTCCACCAGCGAGCCAAGATATTCGGAAAGGCAGCGGATCAAATCGAACGTGGCGTTTTTTTTACCCCCAGGCCGTGCTTCGCGAAGAGGTTCCCGATCACCTCCGGCGCAATGGAAAGCCTCTGCCTTGCGAGCCGCCGCGAGAGTTCCTCGTTGTTTAGAGCCGGGTACTTGATCTTCTCAGCCAGAATCGCGATGGCTTCGAAATCCGTGGGCAACCGGGCTTTCTCGTGCATTAAGCCCCGCTGCTCCCGTTGCTTCTTGCAGACGGTTTCCTCCGAGCTGTAGTAGACGAAGCGTCCATGGACTTTCTCCCGCCAGAGCTTCGGATGGGTGGCGAATGCAGAAAGGAATGAACGCGGATCTATCCCAAGCAAGGAATGCAGTTCGACGGCATCAAGGCCTGCCTGCGAGCAGCGAGCCAGTTCAACGACGGTCTGCCTCAGGTTGCCGTGCCGCGAGAAGCACACCCCGCGCCGTTGCCACAGCCCGTTGGCATCGAAGCAGGGGACATCCGGCAGGGTGTAGTATCGCCCGTTCCGGTTGTAGCTGGTAAGTGCTTGCCATTGCTTCAGCCGCCGCCGGGCTGTATGGATGCTACTGTGGATCAGCCCGGCCACCTCCACGAGCGTCAGTACCTCCTTCCTGCGGAATGTCTTCCTTGCCTTCTCGTCCCGAGCTTCCAACTCCCTGTCCATCCTTCACCTCCACCCGTGATTAAGTATATGATATATCAACTCTTTAAGCATATACTTGCGCATACCCCATTGAGGCACAAGCAGAAAATGTCAAGAAACAGGGGAAAACATGGCGATCTGTCGTCTAAGGCCAAGCAACTACTCAATCATATACCTGAGCACCATGAAAACGGATTCCATAACTTCCTTGTCAAATGGGGGTTAGGAAATATCCAACCGAATTTTGCGGCAATAGTGTTTTTTCCTTTTTTCCACTCCCGCTCAATACAGTTCGTATTTGCAGAGGATCCCGTCCAGCCCGCCGCTACGCAGGGGTTGTTTCCACCCGGGCTTGAGACCGAGCTTTTTGGCGAGCGCGGCGTCGCCATAGTAGACAAACGCGGAACAGCCGGTGCATTTCTGCTTCAGGAAATCGCCGAACTCCTTGAGCAAGGCGGTGGTGCCTTCGGTATCGCCCAGGCGGATTCCGTAGGGCGGATTGGTGATGATCGTGGTGTTTTCAAAACCTTCCAAGGATTGGAAATCGGCGCGACGCACCTTAATTTTTCCACCCTCTGGAAGTGCGGCGCGGTTGGCGCGCACCGCCTTGAGTGCTCCGGCATCGATGTCGCTTCCTTTAATCAATCCTTCGTCCAGCTCCCCGATGGCGGCATTGGCCTTGGTCTTGACCTGATTCCAGACGGCGGCATCGAAGTCGGGCAGGCGCAGAAAACCAAACTTGTGCCGGAGGTAGGCGGCGGGAATATTGCACTGCGCCATCAGGGCCTCGCAAAGCAGCGTGCCGGAGCCGCAGAAGGGATCGTGGAGCGGACGCTCGCCCTTCCAGCCAGACAACCGGACGATGGCGGCGGCGAGCGTCTCCTGCATGGGCGCTTCGACGGATTCGATGCGGTAGCCGCGCTTGTGCAGGGAGCCGCCGCCGAGATCGACGCTGATGCGCGCCTTGTTTTTGTGGATATAGAGATTGAGCAGCAGGTCGGGATTGCGGGTGTCGACACTGGGGCGCTCGCCGGTTTTTTCGCGGAACTGGTCGACGATGGAATCCTTGAGGATCTGCCCGGCATACTTCGAGTTTCGGATATTGCTATCGGCCACGTTGACGGTGATGGCAAACGTTTTAGTGAGGGTGAGAAAATCGGCCCAGTCGATGTTCTGCGCGGTTTTGTAGAGATATTTTTCGGAGTGGCAGTCGAAGACGATCAGCGGGGCGAGAATGCGCGAAAAGATGCGGGAGCGGTATACAATTTCGCAGAGCGTTCGCTGGTTGGCGCAAAAGTATACGCCGAGATAGCCCGGCTTGATGCTTTTCGCCCCGAACTCCCGCAGCTCGGCCATGCCACACTTTTCCGATCCCGAGGCCAGCTGCCCGAAATAGTGGTTGGTTTTTTGGTAGAGATAGGTTTGCGCCATGTTGTTCCTTGTGATGCGTGATGCGTATTGCGTAATGCGTATTGCGTAACCGACCTTCGACCTTCAACATTCCTTGTTCGATATTCGATATTCGACATTCAACAGCTCCCGGGCATGCCGGAGCGTGGTAGGCGTGCTGCCGCCAAGCATGCGGGCGATTTCTTCGGGGCGGGATTCGGCATCGAGCAGACGCACCTCGGTATAGGTCCGCCCGTCCACCACGCTTTTGGAAACGGCAAGGTGGGTGGTTCCGCAGGCCGCCACCTGCGGCAGGTGGGTGATGCAGATAAGCTGGTGACATTCGGCCACCTGCGCCAGCTTGCGCCCCACCGCCCCGCCGATCTCGCCGCCCACGTTGGCGTCGATCTCGTCGAACACCAGCACGGGGATGCGGTCGTGCCGCGCCAGCACCGCCTTGGTGGCAAGCATCACGCGCGAAATCTCGCCGCTGGAGGCAATCATCCGTAGCGGGCGCATCTCCTCGCCGGCATTGGGGGCAAAGCCAAAATCGATCTCGTCCATGCCCGACGACCCCGGCTCGCACGGCACGAGCCGCACATCGAAAAACCCGTACTCGAATCCAATATCGACCAGCTCCCGGGTGATGCATTCGGAAAGATTGTCGGCCACATTTTCGCGCAGGCAGCGCAATGTCCGCCCGGCTTTTTCCACCCCTTGGAAAACCCGATCCAGCTCGGTTTGGAGCTCGGCGCGTTTTTGGTCGCGCCCGCGCAGTTCCTTGAGCTGCGCCTTCCACTCCGCGCAATTCGCAAGGATCTCCTCGACGGTCGGGCCATACTTGCGCTTGAGGGTCTGGTAGGTTGTGAGGCGGTCGTCGAGCCACTGCATGCGCTCGGGACTGGCATCGACTCCGGCGGCGGAGTTCTCGATGGAACGCACCACCTCCTGCACCTGCACGACAGTAGATTCAATTTCGTCGTGCCACTCCTGCGCTTCCGGCATCAGCTTGACCAGCTGGTTCAGGTTGCGCTGGGCGGCGGCCAAGGCATCGAAGGCGCACCCCTCCCCCTCGGCAAGGGCGTTGACCGCGCCGTTGGCCAGTTCGAGCAC
>WFRA01000045.1 GCA_015486775.1 Kiritimatiellales bacterium
CTCCATTGGCGGCGGGGGCGGGGGCGGCTCCACTACGGCATCGACGGAGCGGATCGTCAGATCCTTCGCCGGGGGCTTGGTGATGACCTGCAAGACGGGAAGCACCATGAACAGCGCCAGCGTCACCACAAGCGAAAGCCCAAGGTACGCCGCGTGGCTGAACAGGTTTTTGGAAAAATTGGCCATCGGATTCATGGCGGGGTCATCCCTGTTTTTTGCGGGTTGCAATGCTGACCTTTTCGGCACCGGCGAGCTTGGCTTCGTCGATCACGCGCACCATCAGCCCGGCCTGGACATTCTGGTCGGCCTGGACAATGACGGGCACCTCCTCCTTCTGCATCATGCGCTTCACCAAGGGCTGCACGCCGGCGATGCCGATCTCGCGGCCGCCATAGACCACCTCGCCCTTATCGGTGATGGCCAGCAGGATGCTGGTCTTTTCAAGCTGGACAGAGGAAGCGGCCTGGGGCTTGTCCACCTCCACGCCGGTCTCCTCTACGAAGGTGGTGGTGACGATAAAGAAGATGAGCAGGATGAAGACGCAGTCGATCAGGGGGGAAATATCCACTCCGGCTTCCGGGCTGTCGTCGGTGTTGTTTCTGAAGCGAGCCATTATGCGGCCTCCGGATTTTGGTTTTGCTTGTAGATTCGCTGGGTGCAGACGGTCTGCAGGTGGGCGAGGAAGGCCTTGTATTGCTCGTGCTCGCGAGCCAGCTTGTACTGGAAAACAATGCCGGGCAGCGCCACGAGCAGGCCGGTCTCGGTGGTGATGAGGGCTTCGGAAATGCCGGAGGCCACCATACCCATGGTCTTGTCGCCGCCGGAACCGGTGGCCAGCGCGGCAAAGGTGGCGAGCATGCCCGTCACAGTGCCGAGCAGTCCGAGCAGCGGGGCGGTGCTGACGCAGGTCTGCATGGCCTTTAGGTCGCGGTCGAACGGCGCGATTTCCGTCTGGTGGAGCTCATCGAAAAAGGTGGCAATTTGCGGCAGGGTTTCGGCGCCCATCACAAAACGGATCATCTTGCCGACCGCCCCTTTTCCAATCCCTGGATTCTTGATCCACTTCTTCATTTTCTTTTCCGACACATGGAGGTAGCCCTTCGCGCGGATGCGGAAGAAAATGCTGTGGCCAAGGTAGAAGATAACCAGGGAATCGATCGCCAGGGCATACATACCCCAACCGCCCGAAGCCCAGATGTCCAATGCCTGCTTCCAAATTGATGTTGTTTCCTGCATAAGGTCTTTCCCCTCCGGGAGCTCAGGCGGCCTCCTGGGGGGGTGCGGCCCGCATCGAACGGTTCATGAAAAGAATGGCATACTGCTCCATGCCGTCGGCAATCCTCTTGGCTTTCCGGGAAAGAAACGCGTGCAGCACCAGTGCGAAGATAGCCACCACCAGGCCAACCTCGGTCGTGATCAGCGCTTCGGAAATACCTCCGGAAAGGGTTTTTACATCGCCCGAACCAAACACCGTGATGAGCTTGAAGGTGTTGATGATCCCCGTGACCGTCCCGAGCAGGCCGAGCAACGGGGAGGCCGCCGCACAGACCGAGAGGAATGAAATCCATTTATTGACCCCGATACGGGTCGTCAGCATCTCCTCATACATCACCTCCTCCACCAAATCCTTCGGTTCGCCGCTATGCTCGACCCCGGCCCGGAGCATCTTTCCGGTCGGCCCCTTGATCTTTTTGGCCTCTTGCTCCGCTAGGGCATGGTTGTTGTAGAGCATGGCCTTGAGCAGTGGCTTGACCTCCTTGCTGGACGGCATCGGGATGAGCGATAGCTGGATCCACTTCAGAATGGCGACCAGCACGCAGAGGAAAAACATGCCGACGATGGGCCAGACCACAAGGCCGCCCTTCTTCAAATGCTCCCCGATCGTCTCCCTCGTCTCCTCGATCTTGCGAGCGTTCCCGAGGCTGGGATCGAACGGAAATGTTCCGGCTCCGTTCTCCACGGTTTTGGCCACCCGCTGCGCATTGGCCGGGTCGGCGAACGGCATGACGGTCGGTTCAAGCGATCCGAGGCGTTGTTCCGCAATGCCCGCGAGGGTTCCATCGGATGCCGCAAACAGGGCAACGGGGCCGACCAGGGCAAACCGTCCCGGCTTCACCAAGCCATCCTCCCCGGCGGCGGTGCCGTCGAACAGCTCACCGCCCACAATGTTTTGCAACCGGGCGATCGAAGCTTCGACCAGCGCGGTTTGCCGCACAAAGATTTCCCCGTCGGAAAGGTTGGGGTTTTCGGGCGCCAGTGCCGAAGCCTCGATAACCTTACCATATGCATCCAGTTCGGCAATGTGCAGGCGGGTTTCAAAGTTGCGGGTATATTCGCCCAACAGGTTGGAGATATAGTTTTTCTCGCTCTGGCGCGTCTTGATTTCCGAACGCAGGTTGTTGAGGTCGAGATTGCGGCTGTCGAGCTGGCGCATGGTTTTCTGGTATTCCATCCGGACGTCGATCACCTGGTCTTCGAGGGCATCGAGCCCCTTGACCATCGGCAGCTTTTCCTTGGAGATGCTTTTCCGGACATTGGAAAGCTCCGCGAGGCTCGCCTCCAACTTGGACTGCATGTCCGTCTGGGCGATCACGCCCGTTGCAAGCATGGCCATGAACAGAGAGGGGAATATTTTCATGATTCATCCTGGGGTTTGTCGATGCTTACGGGCAACGGAACGAACTCCGCCACCTTTTCGTTCTTGAAAATGGAAATGGCGTCGGCCACCTGCTGGGCGATGGCGTTGTCCGGTGTCCACGTCCACCCCCCAGGGGCTGGGCGCCCCGTGCCGGCGATGTCGCCCTTGTTGCTGCAGTAGTAGGCGCAGGCATAGCCGAGATAGATCGTCTGCACCTCGACGGACGATCCGCCGGGCAGTTCCCGCACCTCGCTGACCACGCTGATTTCGTTGGCGCCCTTGTTGAGTTCGTTGATGATGCCGACCACGTTCTGGTAGCGCTCGGAGAGGGTCAGGTCGGTCTCCTGGGTCTTGGGGATGCGCTGGCTCAGCGGCTTGATGCGCTCCTGCACCGGAGCCGGCAGGGTCGGCAGCAAATCGAGCACACCGCGCTCTAGGGAGGCGATCCGGTTCTCCAAGGTGGCCGACGCGCTCTTCAGCGCATCGTTTTCCTTGACCAGGCCTTCGCGTTTCCTGTCGGCATCGGTGATGAGCGACTGCGTCTCGTGGATCTTCTTCGAAAGCGAATCGCGCTCTGTGCGAACCAGCTCGATCCGGTCGCCAAGCATCTCGCGTTCGAGTTCCCACTTCTGCTTTTCCTCGGAGATCAGTTTCCGGGTCTCCACCCACTTCGAGAGCATCTCTCTGGATTTCTCCAAATCCTGCGCCCGCACGGCGGCGGCAAGGCTCAGCCCCGCCAGAATTATATGTATTTTTCTTTTCATTGCTAACCTCGGGTAAGGGTTCTACTTGCTGGTTGTTACCATTCTGCGAGCCTATTGTTAAATTGCTGTTACCACGCCGCCGTGACTCCAACCGAAAAGTCCGTCCCCTTGGTGTAGGAGGAGCGGATAGCGGTATCCGCATACGATTCCGAACGGTATTCCTCCCGAATCTCGGGGTTGGTGATATTCTTGATCTTGAACTTGAGCGTCCAATGTTCGCCCAGCTTCTGCGACAGGCTAAAGTTGAGCGTCCCGTAGGGCAGCGCATAGAGCGCAGGCGAATGCTTGGCATTGCTTAGGACAATGCTTTCGCCCGAGACGAGGGTTTCGCCGGTGTAGTTGTAGAACAGCGCCAGCCTGGTTCCCCAGTGGGGAATGTCGTAGGTCAGGTTTGCGTTAAAGAGGTAGTCGGGCGTACACATCATCTTGCGGGTTCGGAAAGGGGTATACACCCCCGATGCAACAAAGGAGCCATACTCGTCCTCCGGCAGGGTTACCTCGGAATCGATCAACGTGGCATTGAGTCCGATCGCAAGCCCCTCCAGCGGGTTCCACCACTTTCCCAGCTGCTGGCGGAGCTCCGCCTCGTAGCCCTGCATGGTGCCCTCCGGATAGTTGACAGGCTGGGTGAAGGTGAACTCAACCTGCCTCTGGATATATTCGATCGGATCCTTGATGCTCTTGTAGAACCACGAGAACGAAAGCAAGCCGCCCGGATAGGGGCTATAGTCCAGACGCAGGTCATAGTTTTCCAGGGCGCTCATCTTCAGGCCGGGATTGCCTACGAAGACATCGCCGCCGAAATATTCCTGCTGCTGGATCGGCGAGAGCTCCTTGAAGGTTTGCCGCGCCACGGTCTGTGCATAGGTCGCACGCAGGGTCACCTTCTCCAGCGGCCGCAGTTCGACCCCGAGCGAGGGCAGCACATCATCCTGGGCATACTTCACATGCTGGGCATCGCTGCCCTGCAGCGTGACCCACCCCAGGGTGTCCGTATCGAAATAGCGCGCAAAGGATGAGGAGGGCCGACTGTCCACCGAGAGCTCCGTCGACTCGAAGCGGGCGCCGCCCACGAAATTGATGAACGAGCAGAGCGGCAAATCAACCATGCCGTACCACGCAGAGATATCCTGCCGGCCGTCGTACCCTGCATCGTAGAGCGATTTGACCACCGGGGTCGTCGGATCCACCATCCATGTATCGCTCCAAAACTTGCCCCAATCCAAACCTTGCCTGAACTGCGAATCCCCCTCGTTGCTGTAGCTGGTCTGGTCGAAGGCGCGTTCCACGCGGTCGCCGAACAGACCCGCCTTCAGATAGCCTTCGCTGCCAGTCCATTGCTTGAACGGCCATTTTGCATTGGCGGCATATTGGTCGCTGTCCTCTTCGATATTCTTCCAGATGCGCTGGAAATAGCCCAGGTTGATGTTTTCGCCTGGGGTAACCCCGGCGTAGGTGGGCGGAGTGATGCGCACCTGGCCATGGCGGTTGGTCTGGGTCCGCTCGGGAGTCCAGCGGTCGGCAAACAGCCGCTTGTCCGGATTGTCCATCGCCGCCGAACTGGCGGCGGCGTACCAGTCGATCTCCGGATCCAGCAGCTCGAAGAAATCTCCGTCCACCCAATCCGGGAACGGCAGGACGTGGTGCCCGCCCAGTTGCAGGGTGTCGGTGTCGCGCTCCCGATAGTCCAGCGCCTGGCTGCGGTTGTAGGGTGCCGTGACCGGGTTTTGGTTGCCTGGATCGAAAAAGGCCTTCCCGCGCGTATCCTCCAGCAGGGTGGTCTTGTCCTCGGCCACATGGGTCTGCATATAGAGCAGCGAAAGTTGGTGGTTTTCCGTTTCGATGCCGAAGGTTCCCAGCACCCCCCACTTCACCTGGTCAACCGACTGTTCGGCATCATAGAGCTCGGTCCGGAAATCGGCGGCGCCGTTGACGTATGGGTTGTTCCCCGAATCGCCCAGCACCTCCGGAAGCAGGTGCGGATCACCCAGCATGGAGGGGGGGAGATAGGTTGGATCCGAAGGGAGATAGCTGGCATATTTGTTCTGCTGCCCGCCCGAATAGGTGGATGCCTTCCGCTTGTAGTACATGTTGGCCAATCCACCGACCTTCAGGCCGGAATCGAATTTGATCAGGTTGCCGACACCGGCGCCCCACGAATAGCTGGAGGGTGCGGTGCCCCGGGAGGTGCCGACGGAACTGTTGAGCGGAATCGCAGGCCTTCCTCCAACGCTTCCGTCGGGCGGCGGGATATTTCTGCCACCGCCATCCTTCCCCCAATAATCGACCCCGCCCCCTTTGTAGGTCAGGAAATCGTTCCGCTTTTCGATGACCTGGGAGTTGGCCTCGATGCCGAATCCTCCCTGGAGCACCGGCCCGTCCGGCAGCCCCTTCAGCACCACATTCACCGCTCCGCCCGAGGCGTCGCCCTGCTGGTCCGGGGTAAAGGTCTTGGTGACCTGCACGCTTTCGATCAGCGCGGCGGGAAACTGGTCGAGCTGGACGGCCCGCTTGTCCGCATCGGCCGTCGGCAGCCGCACCCCGTTCATCTGCGAACTGACATACCGATCCGGCAGGCCGCGGATCACGGCATATTTCCCGTCCTGCACCGTGGCACCGGAAACCAGCCGCAACGCCTGAGCGGCATCGGACGCGCCGGCCTTGCCCATCAGGTCAGCGCCCACGGAATCCATCAGCGCGGAACTCTCCAGCCGCAGGTTGAGCAGGCCGACCTCCGAGGCGCCGCCGAGCTGTATGTCGCGCACAACCAGTTCGTTCATCTCTTCATATTCGCCCGCCAGGGAAAGATCGGCCTCCGCCAGTTGCCCGGGCACAACCACGACCCCCGGCTTTGTGCCCCGGGCATAGCCCGTCTTGCTGAACAAAACCGTGTAGCTCCCCGGCTCGAGGCCCTGCAGGCTAAAGGCGCCGCCGCTGCTCGTCACCGTCTCCTGCCCGGTCTCCGACACGCGCACCTTGACCCCCGGAAGCGGAACCTCGAAATCCTGGTCCATCACCACGCCGCGAATGCCCCCATCCTGGGCCGCCGCCCCGCCAGGGATCCATGCACAACCCAAAACCAACAACCCAACAATCGTTCTTTTTCTCACCAGGGATCACCCAATTTGCTTTTCATCTCTTCCAAGGCCTGGAATACCGCCCGCGCAGGTTTCTGCTGCTGCCGGACGAGGGAACGGCAGATCAGGCTCAAATCCGTGGCGCGGGGTCGGGAGTTGGGATTGACCTGCCCTTCGGCGATGGCCCGCAGGTAGAGCGCTTCGGTCTGCTCCGGCGCACCCGCCGCGAGGTAGGCCTCCGCCACGGGGCAGAGCATGCCCGCCCGGTCGATGTCCACCGTTTTTCGGTACTCCTGTTCGAACCGCTCCATGCATCCATCAAGCTGGGCCAACGCCGTTCTGGGATCGCCGGCAACGGCACGGAGCGCGGCGATCCGGGCGGCTGCAGGGATGAAGAAGCGCGGCGCGCACGGATGCTGGTCGAGCATGTTGCGCGCGCGGACGGCCTTGGCTAGCGCATTCTCCGGATCCCCGTGCGCCACTGCCGCCTTGCCCTGCCGGACGATCAGGTCAATCTGCGAGAGCCACGGCACCTTGGGCAGGATGGATTCAAAAACATGCTCGATCGCGTCACGCTGTCCCGGCTTTGCGTAAAACCGACCGTAGAGCGTAGCCAGCCCATCGAGCGCACCCTTGACCGATTCATACTCGCCGCTCCCGGCGAGAGATTCCAACAGTTCGATCGATTGGCCGAGTTCGTCTTCCGGGGTTTTGGAAAGCTTGTATTCAAGCAGGCGCGGTGCCTCGTCCTTGCCGACAAAGCTCGATATTTCGGCCACCTTTCCGGGTTCGTCCAACGCGGTGTGAACCAAAGCGATCCGGGATGCCACGCGCGATAGGCGCCAGCGCTGCTCCCCGCTCTCCGGTGTGAACGAAGCCCGGTGCCCGTCCATCCAGCGTTCCGCCCGGGCAAGATATTCGCGGCCCTGGCTCGTCTCGCCATGTTCCACGTGGTAGAGAGCCAGCTCAGCCAAGACGGCTCCCTGCTGCCAATAGGCGATGCCCTCTCCGTAGCGCTCGGCAACGGCTGGAAGATCCAGCTTCAGCGCCGCCTCCGCCAACTTGTACTGTTCGCGCGAACGATTCTTGATGTGCGGATCCAGCGGCATGGCCGAAACCGCCGCGTAGGCACCGTCCAACAGCTGCACCTGCCACCTGGTGGCCGTTGCATGGGCCATCTGCGCCGCCAACCCGCCGACCAGCAAAACAATCCGTGCCAAACTTTTCATTAACTCTTCTCCAACCTTGTACTCACTATTTTTGGGTCATGAAAAACTGATGGCAGAAAACCTGCCACCAGTTTCATTGATCCGCGCCCAACACGCCTACGGCGTGAATACCACCCGGTAGAACTTCGCGGCCGGCAGGCTGGAATCGACATACTCGACCACCGAGCCGTCGCCCATCACCGTATCCACGACCGTCCAGGGGGAGGCCAGATCATCCGTGGCTTCCACGTCATAGCTCACCCCTTCCTCCGACTGGAAGGAGACCACGGCACCGAGACCGAGCGAAGCGGACGGAACTTCCGTACTGTTCATGCTGGTGTCGGTCATGCCGTAGGCATCGGCCGCGGTCCAGCCGGCCAGCCAGTTGTAGTTCGGGCTGAAGGCGCCCTTGTAGTGAACCGGCGTGTAGAACCCGTCGTTCGGGGCGGCGATGCTGCTGGAGACGGCATCGTTCGCGGCGCAGGGGTTCAAGTTGGTTACCGGCATGATGTCGTAGGCTCCGCCATGCAGCGTAACCGTCGCACCGCGCTCGATGCCTTGGATCGGCATGGCCGAAGCGATGGTGTTCAGGTTCGCGGCGTTCATGATGTCGTAGGCCGGATCGGTGATGGAGTTGGTCTCGGTGTCGTAGAACACGCAGCTTCTGAGTTCCGCCATGTTGCCGTCGAAGAAGACCGGATAGATGGAAGCCGGATCGACGCCGACCGTGTTGGCCGGATAGCTGTTGTAGGCCGTAGAGAACAGCGACTCGAGCGTCGGAACGCCGTTGATGCCGTAGCCCATGGTGCCGTGTTCACCATCGGTGATGGCGTTCTTGAACACCTTTCCGCCGATATCCATGAAGATGGAATTGCGGATCTGCGCACGCATACCGTCGCGCCACTCGGTACCCTGGTCGCCGCCTTCGGCAAAGTCGCCTGGCTGTCCGATCACGGTAAAGTTGTAGAACTGCGAGGAACCCACCGGCTGGGCGGAGGCCACCTCGGCACCGTCCATCTCCATGCAGTTGTCGCCAACACCGGAGCCCTGCTTGGCATCGAGGCTGTAGCCTTGCACCAGCAGGACAAACTGGGCCTTGCCGCGCCAGCCCTGGTCCATGTCGAAGCTGTCGTCGCCGATATTCCAGATGGAAATATACTTGTAGTTGACCGTGCCGCCCCAGGTTTCGATGCCGTCGTCGACGTTGTTCATGATCTCGACATGGTTGACGTCGGTTCCGCGTCCGATGCCACCCATGGAGAGGCCATTAAGCTCGTTGCCCAAACCGAGCACCTTGCCGCCGTAGCGGAAGGAGACATACTGGATCGTGCCGCTGTCGTCATCGTCGTTGTTGCCGCCATAGCGCACGTTCGGATCGCCCGGGTAGGCCGCCGTGAGACCTTCCATCGGCGCGTCGTCCGTGCCGTCGGGCTGGCCGGTGCCGGTGCCATCGGTGGTGGCCGCGACCAAGGCGTTGCCCATCACCGTCAGGTTCCCCCATTCCAGCGCGGAGGCGCGCCAGGTGGAAAGGTCGTCGCTCGTGGAGGTCATGATGACCGGGTTGTCCTTGGTGCCCAGAATAAAAATCTGTCCACCGCGGGTGACGGCCAACGAACCCTGATCGCTCATGACCTTGGTGCCGGCTTCAATCTTCAGGCTCGCGCCCGGAAGAACGAAAACCTGATTGGTCATGGTATATACATTGTCCGACGTCCAGACCGTCGAATTGGTGATGTCGCCACTGACTATGTTCGTTGAGGCCCGGGCAGCCAAGCCAGCGGTGGCGAGCGCCGCCGCGATGATGAATTGCTTCTTCATTTTTTATCTCCTTAGTTGGTTTCCAATTTTTACCGAAGCGGTCGCCCGCAACGTTTCGTGAACTAAACCATCAAAGAGGAGGAACCGCCGGCCATTTCATTTTTTCCGACTGGTTTCCTTTTCAAATCCGCCGAACCGGGCGGTGAATGGGTTCATTTGATTAATTTTAAAAACCCGACCCAACGGATTTGATCCCTTTGACGCCGCCTATTTGGCAGGAACCGTGTGAGGAAGCGATTAGGAGTTGTTGGAGAAGCGATTAGCTTTGTGCGAGGAGAACAAGAGGCGATTGTTAGCAGAGTGTTGCTGCCTGCAAGAAATACGAAAAAGTCCCCGGGGGAGACCCGGGGACTTTTCAGCAGTTTGGAGCAAGTTGCGTAGATTTTAGTACGCCGTGACGGGGACGAAGCCGATTTCCTCGACCATTTCCTGACCGTCTTCGGAAAGGTGGATGGTGACGAACTGGTAGAGCGGGCTTCCAAGCTTTGGATATTTGTCGGTGAACATGAAGAGCGGACGGGCGATGGGATATTCGCCGCTCTGCACAGTCTCGGCGGAGGGATAGATGCCGTTGACCTTGAGCGCCTTGACAGTTTTGTCGACAAAGCCGAGCCCCGCATAGCCGATGGCGGCGGGGGTGCTTTGCACGCGCTGGCGCATCGCGCC
>WFRA01000046.1 GCA_015486775.1 Kiritimatiellales bacterium
CTGCGGCACCCGACCACCGGGAGGGAGGCTGGCGCGGAGCGACGGCAATGAAGCAACGCGGAACGACAAACTTTGAAACTACATTTTCCAGATTCAAGTGTCCGGGAGCAAATCCTCCCGGAGGAACCTTCCGGATCTATAATCCAGATTGACGATCGTCAATCTGGATTATAGATCCACTGGCGGGGATTTTTTTCGACCATGTCGATCAGTGCCGGGTTCATGGAGGGAAAGTGGCGGTATTCGGATAGATCGACCACCTTGCCGGGCTTGGCCCATGGTGCGCCGAGTTCCGAAAAGAGGCGGTGCTCCGCACAGGCTTGTTCGGCCACAGCCTGGATGCCCGGGATGCAGCGCACTGTGCCATATTCCGTCTCGATGCGGCGGGAGGATTCTTCGCCAATCGCGGCGGGAGCCCCGAAGGAGTCGAAGGCGCCGTTCCATGCAAGCATGTAGGGGCGGCACTCCTCCACCGTGATTAACGGACGTTCGTTTTGTGCCAGTTTCCGAAGGTTGGAAGCGAGCATGAGGTGCATGGGGTGGTGGGGATCTTCGCAACCGGGCAGTTCGTATCGCTCTTTCCGGCCGTCGTTCCAGGCGATTTCCACCCGGACATAGTCGGCGATTCGGATTGTCGCCCGTTCGGTTTCAATCTCGCAGATGACTGGGTTGATGTCCTCGGAGCAGAGGGTGGCCGTGAAAAACACGGGAACCCCTTCCGTGGTTTCGATCCGGATGCAGCTGGTGTCTTCGCTTTCGATCCGGTTTGCGTGGTAGAGTTCAGCCTGGACGGTGGCGGGCGTGGCCATGCCATTGTTGGGCGTGGCGAGGTAGAGCGTTTCCGCCAGCAGATGGGCGAGCGGATTGCCCGCCGTTCCGTCGAGCACCCATTTTCCATCGAGCCGGAGCAGGCCGCTCCAGTGGCTACGGGTGAAGTAGGCCTCTGGCCGCAGCACGCAGGCGTGCGCACTCGCCTTGCGGATCGCCCCGAATTCCCCGGCGGCCAGGCGCGCCTTGAGATCCTGCGCAATGGGCGTGTAGAGATTCTGGAAGTTGACGGCGATGAATCGACCGCTTTCGCGCTGGAGGGCGATCAGCCGATCCAGATCCTGAAGGGTTGCAACAGGCGGTTTTTCCAGCAGGACATGGAATCCCCGGTCAACCATCGTGAGGGCATATTCGTAGTGGCTGTCGATGCTCGTGGGGATGACCACGGCATCAATGGTTTCCGTCGAAATATTTTCCAGCAGTTCCTCCACGCTATTGTAGACCACCATGCCTTTTTTCTGGCAAGCCATGGCAGCGGGATCGTTCGGATCAAGCGTCGTCACGGCCACCAGTTCGCAAAGATCCGGCAGCTTTTCGAGGTTGTCAATAATGAAGGCGGCATATCCGCCGCAGCCGATCATGGCCAGTTTCAATGTTTTCCTATCTGAATCCATCGCAATATTCCGTTTCCTGCCTTCCGTTCCGTGGAGCATCCCGGGCAAATTCTTCCGCCTCCTGTGCAAAAGGAGACAATAAACACTGGAAAGCTAATTTTAACAGATTGAATACGGTTTTATTTTTGTCATATCCGACATGGGAGCCTTGGGATAATGGTTTCGGCCTTTCTGCCATAAATGACAAAAATAAAACCGTATCTGACCTGTTGCCTGATTCAGCTGTGTGGTTTATTGCCGTCGATAGAGAAACCGAAAACAAGACTCGGCCTGTGCCGGGAACAGGGAGGAGGGAACATGAATGCAAGAGTGATGGCAGTTGCGCTGTATTGTGCCGCACCTGCGGCGTGGGCGGGAACGACAATTACGGACGATTTCAACCGGGCAGACCAGCCCCCGACCAATGACACTTCGGTTATCGGCGGAACCTGGGCGCAGGAAGCCGGAAGCACCGATCAGTGGGTGCTCAACAGCAACATGCTGCATTCGCGTGCCCAGGTCGGCGAGGGATTCCTGTACAACTATGCGTTGGAAACGGTCAGCGGAAACGGCACCAATTTTACGGCCAGCGTGGATATTGCCCTGAAGGTGGAGAACTCCTGGTCAGGCATGGTGTTCAACTATCAGGATGAAAACCATCTCTACATGTTTCGGATAAAGGCCGGTTCTCCCTCTTATCAGGTGTTGTCCAAAAACGGCGCATCCTATCAGGTCATCCTGAATAAAAACGCATCCCAAAACTGGGAAACAAATACCTTCTACACCATGACGGTATCCTCCGACGACCCCTATAACTTTGGATTCAAAATTACAAAAAAAGGGGAATTCACGGCACTTGGTTCAGGGAGCGGTGTGGATGCAGGCAACCTTTACACGGGTGGATATGCCGGGGTGTATGCAGCATCGACCGGGCTTACGACCAAGTACGACAATTTTAGCCTCTACGTTGGCGAGCCGATCGTTACGCCGGGTATCGATGATTTCAACCGGCCGGATGTGGCCGTCACGAGCGATACTTCGCTTCTTGGCAGAAGCTGGACAAATGGAGCGGGGGCAAACGACGAGTGGACGATTGTCGGGGGCATCATGCACTCGCACGCCCTTACCGGCCCCGGGATCCTGTACATCACCGAGTTGGAAACAATCGGAGGAAACGGCACCAGCTTCAACCTGAGCGTGGATGTCTCCTCCAAGAACCCCGGCCTCTGGTCCGGGGTGGTGTTCAACTACCAGGACGAAAACAACTACTACTACGTCCGCTTCCTCGAAGGGACCTCCAGATACCAAATGGTTGCCATGGTTGGAGGAACCGAGTCGATTATTGTGGATGAAACAGATGCGGCCACCACCTTTGACGAGGATCGTTTCTACACCATTAACATCGCCTCCAAAGGCGACTACAACTTTGACTTCGCCATCACCGAGGTTGGATCGCCCATAGCACTCAACCCGACCACGAATGCGGTGGATAGCGGTAGCAATTTCACAGACGGATATGCCGGGCTGCTCGCTCCGCATGCCGGCTATGCCTCGAAGTTCGACAACTTTGCCCTGCGGCTCGTTGTGGGTGGATACGAGGGCTGGGCGGCCGGCTGGGGAGATGTCGACATTGGCGCGAAAACCAACGACTACGATGCAGATGGTCTGGTCAATATCTACGAATACGGCCTCGGTGGCGACCCGACCAATGCCCTCGACCAGGGAACCGCCCCGGAATTTGGCGTTGAAAACATCGGGGGGACCAACTGGTTCGCCTATATCCATCCGCAACTGTCCGATCCGGACAGCGGATTGTCCTACTATCTCGAAACCAGCACGGATCTCGTTGTCGGAGCATGGACGAACAGCGGCTATTCGGTGGCGGGAACGAATGTCACCAGCGGCGAACTGGATTTTGTCACCAACGTCACCGGCATGGTGGAGGGCAAAAAGTTTATTCGGCTCATTATTGAATAAGGGAACCCAATGAGGGAATCCCGCACTTAACCAACAGGAACCGAGCATGGGGTTCGGTTCCGTTTAAAACAAGGAGAAACAAAATGAAAAAAAGCATAATAGCAATCAGCATGCTGTGCGCCGGATCTGCGGCATGGGCCACGCTTGTTGTGGACGACTTCGATCGGTATGTTGCCGACACCAGCGACACTTCGGCCCTTACAACGAACGCCCCCGGCTATGCGACCTGGACGCAGGACACCGCCAAGAATTGGCAGATCAGCGGCAACTATCTCCATTCGCACCTTAGCGCCCCGGGATTGTTGTACGACAATTCGCTGGTGATGAGCAGCGGAGGCGGCGACAGCTTTACGTTTGGCATGGATGTGGCCTCAAAGGTTTCCGGTGCCTGGGCGGGGGTTTTGTTCAACTATACGGATGCAAACAATTATTATCTCATTCGCTTCAAGTCCGATTCGGCCACCTATCAGGCGATTTCCTATAAGGGCGGAAATCTAACTGTTCTGGCGAATGCCTCTGCCGCCAGCAACTTCACCGAGGATCTCTTCTACCGGATTGCCGTGACCTCCGACACCGCAGACCGGTTCGACTTCACCATCACAGAGGTGGGAACTGCCACGGTTTTCGGCTCAGCCACAAACCGGGGCGGAAGCGGATTGACGGGCGGGTATGCCGGCGCGTATGTGAA
>WFRA01000047.1 GCA_015486775.1 Kiritimatiellales bacterium
AGCGTGTCGCGATCCTTCAGCGGGGTGATCAGTGGCGGGACAATTCCCTTGAGTGGTTTTTGTTGGCTCATGTTTTTTTGATTCTCCTTTTTTATAAAATCCTAAATCCGAAACAAATCCAAGGTTCGGAATCTCAAACCAACCCCAGCTCCCCGCAGAATGTCGCGAAGGGAAGAACCCGCGTTCCGCTTTCGGCGTTCCCATAATCTTTTTTACCAAGATGCACCTGATAAAAACGGGGGATATTGGTTCGCTCCCTGAAGTAGGTGCAATGAGGGGATGCCTTCCGCTCCCCGGTTTTGCATTCAACCGCAAATTCCGGCACCCCGTCTTTCAGGACAACGAAGTCGACCTCGCGCTTGTCGACATCGCGGATAAACCGCAGCTCCATTTCGTGTCCCTGGGTATCTTCAACCAGATGGCAATATTTGAGCAGATGCCCCGCAACCATGTTTTCAAATCTCGCCCCGGAATCCACAACCCGGGACCAGTCCCAGAAGTAGAGCTTGTTCTCCTTTTTAACGGCCCGGATGCGTGCCGCGCCAAAGGGTGCAATCCGGTAGACCAGATAGAGCCGCTCAAAGATGGTGATCCAGCGGTCAACAGCTCCGGATGAAACCTGGAGCAGTTTGGCATGCTGGTTGATCGAAAGGGGCGAGCCCACGCATTCGGGGAGATGCTGCAAAAGAAGCTCCAATCTGGAAACCTCCTTCACGTTTTCCAAATCCCGCAAATCTTCGTAGAGCAACCGGGTGGATTGCTCCCGCAACCAGCGCCGATGAAACCGTTCCTCGCCCCGGAAAAGAGGCTCGGGAAATCCGCCAAAGCGCAACAGGGCCTCCACGCCGCACCCCGGGCATTCGGGAAGCGAGAAGGGATGGAGTCGATAGTAGTGGTAGCGACCCTGGAGCGAATCCCCGCCTTTGCGGTAATAGTCCAGCCGAGCCGAGCCCGTAACAAGTATGGAGAGCGAGGAACGGTTTTTGTCGTAGATTCCCTTTACCAGGTTTCTCCACTCCCCAAACTTGTGGATTTCGTCAAAGATAAGCAGGGGCTGGTTGGCGGGGAACTCCCCCTTGAGGATTTTTTCCCGATCGCCCGCCGCATCCCAGTTGAGGTAGGCCGGGGAAGATTCCCGTGCCGGACCTTCGAGGAAGGAGAGGGAAAAGGTTGTTTTCCCCACTTGGCGGGGGCCGCCAACAAATACCATGCGCGAAGCCAGATCCTCCTTCACGAAGTCGAACGGATACCGTTTTTTTATGGTAGAGGCCATGGAAAATCCCCAGAAAACACTCGCGAGTGTTTTAATGCTTAAGTGAAAATACTCGCGAGTGTTTTAATGTCAATGTGAAAATACTCGCAATCTAACCGATTGCGCATGGAGTAATAGATGAACGGATGGTTGGATGACTGGAAAACGCGACTCCATGGCGAAATGGATGGCATGTCACCCAAATGGAGACACGATGTCCGGTACACCATCAGAACACCTGACCTCAGCGGCTTTTAATCTGATCCCATTTTGTAGACCAGCCGCAGGTTTGAACCCGTGGAGCAGGGTTCTCTGTCGCAGGCTCCAGAATGGCTTCGCGCCAGCCTGCTCGCTTTGTGCGGATGAGCAGACAGGAATGTCCGCTCCACCTACCGGGCAGCCAGAAAAGCCTGCCCCACAGCCAAGTGGGTAGCGGATTTTTTCGGGATGGTGCAACGATAGGATTCGGTATCGTTTTTATGCGAGCTCAGCACCTTCATGCCAGCCAATGATAGAAGGCTTTCCCGAAGTGCGGGTCAGGTGTTCCGACCATCGGTTTCCCCCAACAATCCACTCTTCCAAACATCCAGTAATCCAAGCCGTAAGGCTACGGAAAATACTCGCACTAACGCGTGGCAATTGTGGATTATGCCGAAGCGAAGCGTACGAATGGGGAAGAGTGTTGGAAAGTACGTTTTACATGGTTCCGGTCTTGGATTTTTTGCGAGCTACAACTCGGAGAGGGAGTTGAGGCGCAGGCCGAGATCCTGCCAGAGGCTTTGGGTGGAGAAGGGGGGATATTCGCCGTCGAGGTCGGCCATATCGAGAACGGTGGCGGTTGGGGGGCTGCCTTCGAAGCGGAAGGCTTCGAGGTGGAAGTCGCGCAGGAGCTTGCCCGAGGCCAATTTTATATGTCCGCTTTTGAAGAGGGTTTGCTCCACTTTCCGTCCGACGAACGATCCGGTTTCCACGGCGAGGTCGGCGTCGGAGAAGTAGGCGAGTTCCCGGTTTTGCTCGTCGCTCCAGACGGCTTTGGCGCGCTGGAGCTGGAGCACGGTGTTTTCATTGATGACCCAGGTCGGAAATTGCGGCAGGGTGTCGTCGGTTCCGGCGGGTGGCGGGTTGAGCCCGAGCACGGCGCCGAGCTTGCTGCCGAGGCTGTGCAGCACGAGCGGTTCCCAGTTTCCCGTGGCTGGAACCCGCTTGAGGTGGACTTCCAGTCCCTGAATGTCGAGCCGCCTGACGAAGGGCTTGCTTTGGGAGGTCCAAGCAAGCCAGTCGAACCGGATGCGCACGTCGGGCATTTTTACGCCGTAGAAGTCGAGCCCCTTGAGGTGGAGGCCGAGCAGCGGGGTGGCCGCGCAGCTTTCGATGGCGACGGGCAGGCGGGTGCCGTTGGATATTTTATCGGCCACCATGGAGCGTGCGCCGTCCGTGCGCGAAAGCAGCTGGATGCCGATATACAGGATGACGACGACGATCAATCCAAAGACGAGGTTCCGCTTGCGGTGGCTCTTTTTGGGCGCCTCTTTTTTTCTAGCCATAGGCCAGCTCCTTTGAGCGCGCCTGGGCGGCCAGCAGCGCCGCGACGGTCGATTCCTTTACGCCCCGTTCTTCCAGGGTTTGGATGGCGGCGGCGGTAGTGCCGCCCTTGGAGGTTACTTTTTTGCGCAAGGCGCCAGCCTCCTCGCCGGTCTCCTGCATGAGCTTGGCGGCACCGATCACGGTGGCGAGAGCCAGCTTGCGGGCGATGCCCTTTTCCATGCCCATCCGGTCGGCCGCTTCGAGCATGCTTTCGAGCAGATGGAAGACATAGGCCGGGCCGCTGCCACTGAGCGCGGTGACGGCGTGGAGTTCTTCTTCCTCCACCACCACCACGGTTGCACCGACGGCGGCCATTAGTTTTTCCGCCACGTGCAGATCGGCTTCGGTTGCAAATTTGCCCGCCGCGATCCCGGCGGCACCTTCGCCGATGAGCGCCGGGGTGTTGGGCATCACCCGCACCACACGGATCGGCTTGCCGCCCTCGATTCTTGCGGAGGGAACCCCCGCCATGATGCTGATGACCAGCGTTTCGGGGTTGAGCGCCTCTTCGATTTCCGGCCAGACGGAGGGAAAGACCTGCGGCTTGACCGAGAGGACAACCACGTTGGCTTGCTTGACCGCCGCCGGGTTGTCCAGCGATGTTTCCGTGGCATATTTTTCGGCGAAGTGCTGCAGGCGGTTCTCGGAGATGTCCGTGACGCAAATGTTGCCGGCGGCCACAATCTCCTTGTCCACAATTCCCGCAACGATGGCCTCGGCCATGTTGCCTGCCCCAATAAATGCTATCTTCATATGATTGCTCGGTTGTTCAGTTGTCTGGTTGCGTCTGCCATCCTCCCTATCAACTGGACAACAAATATTCATCAACTATTACCTGCTCCCAAACAGATCGGTTCCAATACGCACCCAGGTGCTTCCCTCTTCGATGGCGATTTCGAGATCGTGCGACATCCCCATGGAAAGCTCGGGTAGCGGAGTACCGGTTTCATCCTGCAGGCGGTCGCGGAGTTTCCGGAGATTGGAAAAGTGGACGCGCGTCTTTTCGGGGTCGGGCGAGAAGGGAGGGATGGTCATGAGGCCGTGAACCTCTACCTTCTGCATCTGGTTGGCGACTTCGATGGCTTCCGCAACCTCGTCGGGTTTCATGCCAAACTTGGCGG
>WFRA01000048.1 GCA_015486775.1 Kiritimatiellales bacterium
AGCACGAGGTTTTTCCGGTGGAGCGGGAGCTTTTTCCAGAGCAGGGGAACGAAGGCCGGAAAGCCTTGCACCTCCACCACCCGCCCTCTGGCGATGGCGTTGCAGAACTGCCCCTTCTCCTCGTTCCAGAACTGGCTTTGCAGGTTGAGGACGAGGGCGGCCTGCTCATCCTGGAACCAGTCGGATTCTTTCGCGTGGGTCGGCGAGGCTTTGCGCAGCCGGTTGAGGGCTTCGATCTCGGTCAGCAGCAGGGTGGAGAGATCCGCCGTGGCCAGGTCGCTGGCGTAGGTTTCCGGATCGAGCGGCTCGTTGCTGTTTTGCCAGCAGTGCAAGCCCCGGCGCTTGGGATCGAAGTGGTGCAGCAGCCACTGCAGGTGCCGACGCAGGGGCGAGACGATTCCGGCGAGGAACTCCGGGTCGCGGCGGATCTGCCAGACTTTTTCGGCGGTCTTGGCCATGAGGGGCTTGGGAGCCTCCAGGATGGAAAAGGTCTGGTGCGGCGAGTAGGCGACGGGGATGGCTCCAGAGTTTCCCTGGGTCTGGAGGGTCGTGAGCACGAGAGCCTCGGCAGTGGCGATGTCAATATGCCGCCAAGCGAGCGCCAGCGCATGGAGCTCATTGGCGTTGGAGTGCGGCGAATCCGAGCCGGGCGACTGGCTCCATATGCCGGGAATGCTTCCCTCGGGCGGGCGTAGCGCCTGCATCATGCGCTCGGTGCTGATGACGGTGAGCGAGTCGTGGTGGTTCATCTGCTCGAAAAGCTTGGCGGCACCAGCGCGGCGGTCGAACTCGGCGGCCAGAGCCGATTCGAGATCCTTTTCAAGATAGCTTTCCGCCAGCGCGACGGCATCGTCGAATGCTCTAGCCTTGGTCACTAGGCAGAAGCGGCCGTCACGGACAGCGAGCAGGGCAGGGGAGGTGTCGCTTTCCAGCCATTGAAAGCCGTCGCGCTCCTCCGGGGCGGTTCCAGAAAGGAGCACCGGCGCGGGAATACTGGCGAACTGCCCCCAGAGGACACCCGGCTCTGGAACAACGACCTCGGCGGAAAGGGTACGTTTTTTGTGGCCGAGGTATCCGCAGAATCCGTTCGAGAGCAGGTTGATCCGGCTGTTTTGCGGCACGGGGACCTGGATCGACCATTCGGAGCTTTCGAGATTGGGGCAGATATGGCCGACGGTTTCCAAGGTCTGGAAAAAATAGCCCGCGTTTTTTTCGCGGAAGGAGGTGCCGCAACCTTGGGGCTCGAATGTCCAGCCGGGGAACCAAGGATGTGCCGGGTAGGATCGGAAAATAAAATTCATTCCGAAACAATGTTTGCTTGGCCGCGAATCTTCAAGCGAAATCACCCGTCCAAAAGTTTTTTCCTCGATTTCGCGGGTCGGCGGTGGGGATTTTCTACGTCGCGGCTGCGCCCGTTCCTTCCCCATGAAATACCCGCTTTCAGGCCGCCGTGGCGGGGCGAGAAAAAAGTGGAATCCGGGGTGTTGACTTCCTGCGGTTTTCGTGTACCTTTCCCTCTTCTTTTGAACATTCCTGCGTAGCTCAATGGTAGAGTAGGTGACTGTTAATCACTTGGTTGTTGGTTCGAGTCCAACCGCAGGAGCCACCTTCAAACCCTGTTGTCGATAATGATAGCAGGGTTTTTCTTTATCCCAGCTGGCCGGTCGATCACCACTCCCCTCGTCGAAGGGATAGGTGAAATCCAGATCGCCCCGCCTGCCTTGGCAAAACTGGGACGGATTCCCTACTTTCTTGGCTTTGTGCCGCAGGCATCCTGCCTGCCCGCCGCAAACTTCCTGTCATTGGAAAATGCTATACTTTGCTCGGTTGAGTTCTTAAGTTTTTTCAGGGACTCCTTAAAGGCTAGATGAACCACGGAATATACGGAAATCATTCAGCATATCTGTTCCGTGTATTCGTCCAATTGGATACGTTGCCAATTGTGTGGTTAAAATCAATGTTTTCATTCGTTTAAGGTATACACGCGCCAAGAGCAACGCGATTAATAATTTCCACAGGAAATAATGAGCGAAGCGAGGGTGGAGGAATGACAGCAACGACCAGAGGGAGAGATAAACCAACCATTTTAAAAACGTCAATTTACCAGACTACGTCGCAAGTGTTAGTCAGATATTTTAATATTTTCTCCCGCCCGTTTCAGCAGAGGGTCTCTTTTCAGACACAGGAAAACAGGGCAGTTCCCAATGTAGAACAGTGCCTCCGGCCTGTTCATGCATGCGCGGAAGACAGCCGGAGGCGTGCTGTTGCTACTTTCAGGCGCTTGACCTGCACAGGCTTCGCCTGCTACGGCCTTTACTGGCTCGTAGCTCATCCCGCACGTTGGGAATAATAAACAAATGATATTTTTTCGCTGAATTGATACTTTCCACTCGTGAATGAATCCATCCATTTTCAAGACATGATGAAGGAGTGCGGAATTCAGCGTTGCTGGGCAGAAAAAACCATTGAATGCCCCGATCGAGTCGAAGACCATGACGATGGAACGAGTCATTACATTAAGCAAATCCCCGAATTCGAGAATCGATGGTTACGTGTTGTTGTGAATACGACGAATATGCCGGAAAAAATAGAGACCGCCTTTTTCGACCGAAGACTGAGGAGAGAACGATGAGAATTAAAATCAACAAAGATAGTGATACCCTTTACTTCCGACTGGACGAAACCAGCATTGTGGAGTCAGAAGAGGTGCGCCCCGGTGTCGTTCTTGACTTTGACAAAAACGACCAAGTAGTTGGTGTAGAATTTCTTGGAGTCTCGAAGCGAGCTACGAAAGATGAACTCTCAACCATGCAGTTCCAGACCGCATAAAAACCTTCCCAACATTTTTTAAGTGGAACCTGCGTTCTGGCGGCCACTCGGAGCAAATCCAGCAATATCCTCGTCGCTTGCTCTCCTGAACAAAGAACAACCCAAAGAGTCCCCGTTGCTAAAGATGGATCTTGACGCG
Source organism: Kiritimatiellales bacterium (assembly GCA_015486775.1). Classification (GTDB taxonomy): domain Bacteria; phylum Verrucomicrobiota; class Kiritimatiellia; order Kiritimatiellales; family Pontiellaceae; genus Pontiella. Next base: position 2,969 of record WFRA01000048.1, read on the forward strand.
ATAGAATCCGGAGGGGGCGTTCGTGTGCGCCGCATCGAAATAGCTGTCCACGGGCCACGGGATATCGCTGGCGATCGCAACAAAATTGGACTGGAGGCAGGGAGCCCATTCCACATCGTGCAATCGGCTGGCCTTGGAAGTCCATTGCACGGCTCCCGGGTTGTCTAGCGCCATGAAAGGCGGGTCGTACGAAAAGGGATCCAGCACAGCAACATAGGTTTCCTTGTACGTCAGACCGCCGTTCCCGGAAGGCGCGCCCGCCGTGCAGTTGGTCACTCCTCCAAAATTTTCCTGTTCCCACCAGTCCGGAATGCCGTCGGCATCACTATCGGGCATTTTGCCCACCTGCTCGGTATCTGCAATATCGAGGCTGTCCAGAAACGAACTCGCGGCCGACTCGTTCGAAACCATCACCTGATCGAACGCATTCGACGACACCATCGGAAGCCCGGAAGCCACATTGCTACCGTCCATCGCAAGGTTCCAAACCCCGGAATTGCAATAGATATCGAAGCGTGTCCAGACATTGACCGGTATCTGTGCCGCCAGCTCCACCGGCACCCCATTGCTGAGCACCACCAAGTTTAGATTGGTGTTTACATAGAAGGCCACCAAGGCGGAGGCCGGATCGAGCACGGGATCAAGCTGTGGCGCTTCCGTAATCCGCGCATAAAAATGCAACCAGAGCACGGACTCGTTGGTGGATATTCCTTTCGAAACTCCACCGGCGGAAATCTCCAGGGCCTGGTTTCCAGATTGCACCACCGAGGACTGCACGTTGCCGGAGCCGCTGTCGACCGACCAGCCATTCTGGCCGTCGAGCGAACCGGTGGCCACGCCATTGGACGGCTCGAAATCTTCAAACAAAACACTCGCGGCCTGCGCACCCGCGACCATGCATCCGACTATAATAAACAACACTGTTCTCATCTTATTCGCCTCCTATGGATCTAGGCCATGCCATCTACTCGTTCATTCATTCGGATCAGCTTGGCAGGCACCCCGCCAACAATGGCGTTGTCGGGGAAAGATTTTGTGACAACCGCCCCGGCTCCCACCACCACGTTGTCGCCCAGCTGGACGCCGGGCAGGATGACGCAGTTGGTGGCCAGCCAGCAGTTTTTCCCGATACGGATCGGCTCCGCCTTTTCGTGCGTGTGGCCATCGGGGCTGTGGTTAGCAGATATGATTTTTACGCCCGGGGCGATCATGGTGTCATCACCGATCTCGATGCCGTTGATGGCCTGGAGATAGTTGCCGCCCACGTTCCGCAGGTAGGTATCGACCCCCCGGCCAATCTTAATGTTTTCCGGCGAGGTGATCACCGAGGTGAAGTGATAGCTAAAGTGCATATCTTTCTTGCCCCAGACCACTCGGTGCACAAACCAGTTGAACAACCGCACCTGCCAACGCGCACCCACGGGCGGAGCCGCCTGTATTTTTTCTCTTGCAGACATAGCTTGATTCCTTTCCTTAAGTTGCGATTTTTTTTGATCACGAATTTCGCGAATCACGCGAATCAAACTTTTGAAATTCGCGTAATTCGTGCGATTCGCGATCCAGTGGTTTCTACAGCTTCATTCGTGGTTCGTTTTTTGGTTCATAGATTCAGCATGAATTGAAATGCCTGATCCCAGAAGCCGGGAAGGTTTTCGTGCCCGAAGTCTGGATAGAGCTCCATGGATTTTTTCGATGCGATTTTGTTGTAGGCCGCAAACTGCGTGGACGGCAGGCAGATCCGATCCGAGAGGGCGCTGGCCGCCAGCACCTCCGCCTTGATGCGCGGCACCAAATGCTGCACATCGATGTAGCCCAGCCGCGTGAAAAACTCCTCTTCGCGTTTGTGCTGCGGATCGCGGTGGCGGAAAAACTCCTTCATGTCGGCAT
>WFRA01000049.1 GCA_015486775.1 Kiritimatiellales bacterium
CGTCGGGACCGGGAATGTAGATCGACACGGGGTCGCCATCGAATTCGGGGTCGGCGAACAGGTCGGTCACGCCTCGGAAATCCATGATGGTGAAATACATTTTGCCGAATTCTTCCTTGATGCGGGTGCCGCGACCAATGATCTGTTTGAACTCGGTGATGGAGTTAATGTTTTGGTCGAGCACGATCAGCTTGCAGGTCTGGGCATCCACGCCGGTGGTCATGAGCTTGGAGGTGCAGGCAATGACGGGATGGGTGGACTCGGGGTCGATAAAGTTGTCGAGCTCGGCCTTGCCGAGGTTTTCATCGCCGGTGATGCGCATGACAAAGCGCGAATCCGCCCGCACCGCTTCGGGGTGCAGGTTGGTCAGCGCCTGCCGCATCCGCTCGGCATGGTCGATGTCCTGGCAAAAGACAATGGTCTTGGACATGGGGTCGGTGGCCTTGAGAAAATCGGCAACTTTTTTGGCCACCAGCTTGGTGCGCTTTTCCAGCACCAGCGTCTTGTCCATGTCCTTGCGGTTGTAGATGCGGTCTTCAACCGGGACGCCGTGCTTGTCCACCTTCCCTTTTTCGGGACGCCAGCCCATGTCGCGGTCGATGTCGTAGCGAATCACCTTGTAGGGCGCCAAAAATCCATCTTCGATGCCCTGGCGGAGGGAGTAGAGATAGACCGGCTCTCCAAAGTAGTCGGTGTTGGAAACATCCCTTGTTTCCTTGGGGGTGGCGGTCATGCCGATCTGGGTGGCGGCGGAAAAGTAGGTGAGGATTTCGCGCCATGCGGCATCGTCCGCCGCGCTGCCACGATGGCACTCGTCCACCACGATTAGATCAAAGAAGTCGGCGGAAAATTGCCTGTAGATATTCTGCGCCTCTTCGGCTCCGCTGACGGCTTGGTAGAGCGAAAGATAGATTTCGTAGGATTTGTCGACCGTGCGGTTGGTAATCTTGGTCATGGCTTGGCCGAAGGGCTTGAAGTCGTTTACGCGGGTTTGGTCGATCAGGATGTTGCGGTCGGCCAGATAGAGGATACGTTTCTTTCTCCCGCTTTTCCATAACCGCCAGATAATCTGGAAGGCGGTGTAGGTCTTGCCGGTGCCGGTGGCCATGACCAACAGGATGCGATCCTGCCCGTCCGCGATGGCATCCACGGTGCGGTTGATGGCCACCTCCTGGTAGTAGCGGGGCTCCTTGCCGCCCAGATCAGAATAGTAGTTGTTCGCAGCCACCGCGGTTGCTTCGGGCGACCATCCCTTCCACTGCCGGTAGACCATCCAAAGCTCTTCCGGGTTCGGGAATTCATCGAGCGCCAACTGCTTTTCGACTTCGCCCATCAGGCCGGTGCGATCGTGGAAAAGAAAGCCGTCGCCATTGGAGCTGAAGACAAAGGGAATGTCGAGGGTGTTGGCATAGTCAAGCCCCTGCTGCATGCCGTCGCCAAGGGCATGGTTGTTGTCCTTGGCCTCGATGAGGGCGATCGGGCGGTTGGGTTGGTAATAGAGGATAAAATCGGCTCGCTTGATCTTTTTCTTGTCGCGCACCGCCATGTTGCCGCGCACCCGGATTGGTCCCGCCGTAAAGGAGACCTCCTCCCGCACCTGCTCCATCCTGTCCCAACCGGCATTTTCCAATGCAGGCAGGATAAACTTGGTGCAGATGTCCCGTTCGCTTAATGCCTTCTTGTCCATGATTCCCCGATCCCGAGTTGAATGACCGAACGAGAGTAGCGGTTGCGGGGGGATTTAACAGGTTGGAACGCAAAAAAGTAGGGCGAGCGTCCCGCTTGCCCCGGCGGTTTCCCCGGGGCTCCAAACATTACGGCGCTGTAATGATCCGGAAAGGATTTTGTAAAGTCGGCGGGTTTTACTGCGGGCATTCAACAACGGGAGAGATCCCAAAGGAGCCGAACCATGAATCGTCAAAATATTGCAACCCCGGTTTCCCTGCAGGTGCAGTTTCGCCATATGCCCAAGTCGCGCCCGATCCGGCAGCTGGTGCGGCAGCAGGCCAACCGCCTTGGAAAGTTCGATCTGCAGGGCGCCCGCTGCGAGGTGGTGATCGACGAGACGCACCACTGGAACAAGGGCGGTATTTTCCGGGTTTCGGTCCGCCTTTCGGTGCCCGGCCAGCGGCTCTACGTGGCGAGCTGCGAGGAGGAGAGCGGATCGCACGAGTTTCTTTATTCCGCCGTCCGCACGGCGTTCGAGGAGATCGGGCGCCAGCTCAAGAAGCAGCGGAGGCGGAGCTACCGCCGCAAGGTCGCGGAGCTGGCGGCATAGCCGCAACCCAATTAGAACCACAGATGAACACAGATGGACACGGATGATGGAAGAAATGAATCACGTGAATCGCACAAATTAAAGGAAGCGGATTGGCGTGATTCGCGAAATTCGCGATCCAAAACAAGGAATTGGTGGTCTTTTTATTATTAACCAGACAAACGAGAGGAGATTGAGATGATCGAAGCAAATGGCTTGGTCAAGGATTTCGGGCATCGCCGGGCGGTCGACGGCGTTTCGTTCGAGGTCGGCAAGGGGACCGTGCTGGGATTTTTGGGGCCGAACGGCGCCGGGAAGACCACCACGATCCGGATGGTGGCGGGGTTCCTGCCGCCGACGGCGGGCACGGTGTCCGTCAAGGGCATCGATGTGGCGAAGGATCCGGTGGCGGCGCAGAAGAGCATTGGCTACATGCCCGAAACCACCCCGCTCTACGAAGAGATGACGGTGCGGAGCTTCCTGCGCTTTATTGCGGAGGTGCGCGGCTTTTCCGGCGCGGAGCGCGAGAGCCGCGTCGACCGGGCGCTGGAGCGCTGCTTTTTGCAGCCGGTGCAGAACCAGACGATCGACACGCTCTCGAAGGGATACCGGCAACGCACCTGCCTCGCGCAGACGCTGCTGCACGATCCCGACATCCTGCTGCTCGACGAGCCGACCGAGGGGCTCGACCCCAACCAGAAGCAGGTCGTCCGCGACATGATCCGCGAGATGGCCGCCGAGCGCGTGATCATGCTTTCCACCCACGTGCTCGAAGAGGTCGAGGCCATCTGCACCCGCGCCATTATCATCAGCGCCGGGAAGGTGGTGGCCGACGACACGCCCGCGCGGCTCAAGACCCGCAGCAAAAAATACAACGCCGTCACCCTCCAGGCGAAGGGCAAGGATGTTGTCCAGACGCTGGAAAAACTTCCAGACATTGGAAGCGTCCAATCCCTGGAAGAAGGAAAGATCGTGGTCTTTCCAAAGGCTGGAAAACCGATCGCCGCCGAGATCCTCGCCACCGCGCAGCGGCAAAAGTGGACGGTGGACGACCTCAAGGTCGACGACGGTCGGCTCGACGATGTTTTCCGGCAGATCACGACAACCGAAGATACCCGCAAGGAGGTGGCCTGATGAACGAGTCCCTTAACCATACCCTGGCCGTGGCCAAGCGCGAGTGGCGGTCCTATTTTGATTCGCCGGTGGCGTATGTCTTCATCATCATTTTCCTGATGCTGACCGGGTTCTTTACCTTCTCGCTCTCGCGGTTCTACGAGGCGGGGCAGGCGGATCTCTCCGGGTTCTTCATGTGGCACCCGTGGCTCTACATGATCCTGGTGCCGGCCGTCACCATGCGGCTGTGGTCGGAGGAGCGGCGGTCGGGCACGATCGAGCTGCTGCTGACCGTGTCGATCACGCCGCTGCAGGCGCTCATGGGCAAGTTTGTCGCCGCCTGGGCCTTCATGTTGCTGGCGCTTGCGCTCACCTTCACGGTTCCGCTGACGGCCTGCTATCTGGGTTCGCCCGACATGGGCGCGACGATGGCGGGGTATCTCGGCAGCGGCCTGCTGGCGGGGGCGTACGTCGCCGCTGGGATGTTCACTTCCGCGCTGACGCGCAACCAGGTGATCAGCTTCATTCTGGCGGTGGTCATCGGCCTGTTCCTGATCCTTGCGGGCTATCCGCCGGTAACGGATTTGCTGGCGCGCTGGGCACCGATGTGGCTGGTCGATGGCGTGGCCTCGTTCAGCTTCATGCCGCACTTCGAGGCCTTGCAGCGCGGGGTGATCGACCTGCGCGACCTGGCCTATTTCGCTTCGGTGATGGTCTTCATGCTGTTTGCGACGCAGGTGGTGCTGAAGAACAAATTGGGACGCTAACAGAGGATTTTTGAACGATGAAAAAGATGGATATAAAGAAACTTGGAGGTCTGGCCGGCGTACTGCTTTTGCTGGGCATCCTGATTGCATTCAATGCGGTGATCCGCCCGATGCGGCTACGCGCCGACGTGACGCAGGACAAGCTCTATACGCTTTCCAGTGGAACTAAGCAACTGCTGGGCGACCTCGACCGCGACGTGACGCTGAAGTTCTACTTCTCCAAAAGCAACGACCGCCTGCCGATCCCGCTGAAAAACTTTGCGGGACGCGTACGCGACCTGCTCAAGGAATACGAGTCGCGCTCCGGCGGCCGGCTGGTGGTGGAGGAGTTCGATCCCAAGCCCGACTCCGACGAGGAGGAGTGGGCGCAGCGCTACGGCCTCCAGTCGCAGTCGGTCGACATGTTCGGCGCGGGCGGGGGATTGTATTTCGGCATCGTGGCGGTTTCCGGCAACCATGAGGCGGTCATCCCGCTGCTGGCCGAAAGCGCCGAGCCGCGGCTGGAATACCTGCTCACCCGCATGATCTCCGAAGTGACCACGGACAAGAAGGCCAAGGTGGGGCTCATGAGCGCCCTGCCGGTCAACGGCGGGGGCGGCGGAAACCCATACATGGGCGGCGGCAGCCGCAAGTGGGCGATCGTCTCCGAGATCGAGAAGCAGTACGAAGTGGAAAACATCGAGGTGGAAGCGGATCGGATTCCGGACGATATCGACACGCTGGTGGTCATCCATCCGGCGGACATCTCCGACAAGGCGCTCTACGCGATCGACCAGTTTGTGCTGCGCGGCGGCCATCTGCTGGCCTTCACCGATCCCATGAGCCTGGCCGCGCAGGAGAGCGCCAACCCGCAGATGCGGCAGTATGGCATGCAGCCCCCGAAGATGGCCTCCGACCTCAACAAGCTGACCAAGGCCTGGGGGCTGGAGATGCCCTCCGGCAAGCTGGCCGCCGACGAGGCCGCCGCCAGCCTGCTTCAGGCCGGGCAGGGCCGCGCCGTCCGCAATGCCGCCTGGCTTTCGTTGCAGGATAAAAACATCAACCGCGAGGATGTGGCCACCGGTTCGCTTTCGGATCTCATGCTTCCGTTCGCCGGGGCGTTCTCGGGTTCCGTCAGCAACGGCATCGAGCGAACCGACCTGCTCTTTACCGATTCCGACGGCTTCCTGACCACCACGATGGCGGCCCGTTCCGGCAAGATCGACATTCCGGCGACCCGGCAGCGCGAGGTGCTGGCCGTCCGCCTGACCGGCTCCTTCCCAACCGCCTTCCCCGACGGCGAACCCGCCGCCGAGGGCGAAACGAACGCGGTCGCGAAGGCGGAGGGCCTCACGGAGAGCGCCAAGCCCGGCGTGGTGATTCTGGTGGCCGATGCCGACATGGTGGCCGACCGCTTCTGCATGCAGAACATCAACCTGTTCGGGCAGACCCTGCAGCAGCCGCGCAACGAAAACCTCAGCTTCGCGCTCAATATGGTGGAGCAGCTTTGCGGCAGCGAGGCGCTGATCGGCCTGCGTAGCCGCAATTCGTTCGACCGCCCGTTCGACCGCGTCCAGACCTTGGAAAAAGAGGCCGCCATCAAGTGGCAGGCCGAGGAGAAGCGGCTCAACGACAAGCTGAAGGCCACGCAGCAACGCTTGGCCCAGTTGCAGCAGGCACGCGGGGATAGCCAGCAGCTGACCCTCTCGCCCGAGCAGCAGGCGGAGGTCAAGAAGTTCCGCGAGGAGACCTTCCAGACCCAGCAGGCGCTCAAGGAGGTTCGCAAAAACCTGCGGCGCGATATCGAATCGCTCGGGGTTCGCCTGAAGCTCATTAACATTGCGCTCATCCCGCTGCTGGTTGCCCTCTTCGGCATCGCGCGCGGCCTCTGGATCCGTAAAAACCGCTAAAAGGAGATTTACAATGAATGGAAAAAAACTGATTGGAATGGCGATCGCGTTCGTTGTCCTGGCCTCCATCGCCCTGATGCAGCGGGGCGGGAAACACCGTCCGGCCGCAGAGGGCAAGGACAAAACCCTGCTGGCGGGGTTCGACCTCAATACGGTGACCGGCCTCGACGTGGTCCAGGGCACCAACTCGGTCGCGCTGGCCAAGAAGGATGGCCACTGGGTGGTCGGGAAGCTTTCTGGATATCCGGTCGACTTCAAGAAGCTGGCCAACGCAGTCCGCGCCATGGCGGAGGTCGAGCTGGGCGAGCCGGTGCGCACCGGGAATGTCGATGCGTCCGAGTTTGGCTTCGGCACGAACGAAACCAAGGTGGTGCTCAAGGTGGGCGACTCGGTTGCGGCCACGGTGGAGGTCGGCGCGCAACGCAAGGCTTCCGCCGAGGCGGGCTGGGCCAACCAGCACTTTGTGCGCAAGGCCGGGGACGAGTCGATCTATCTGGTCGACTACGACTTCCGCCCCTTCTCCGCCACGCCGGAGGATTGGATCGACAAGCAGGTGCTCAACGTCCGCTCTTCCGATGTGGTTTCCGTCAAGGTCGGGGATGTCGAACTGAAGGTCGACGGTGCCGACTGGAAACTTGCCGACCTCGACGGCGAGAAGGAGGAGTTCCAATCTTCGGAAGCCAACAAGCTGCGGTCGGCGTTGCAGTATCTCTATTTCGAGACGGTGGCCGACAAGGCGAAAAGCGATGCCGAACTGGGCTTCACCAACGCGGTCGAGTATGTGGCGCAGACCAAGGATGGATTCACCTACACCGCCACCCTGGGCGGCGAGACGCCGGACGGCGGCCGC
>WFRA01000050.1 GCA_015486775.1 Kiritimatiellales bacterium
AACCTCGTTGTTTTCACAAGCAATCTATTGCCGGAAAGTTTCCTGGAAGTGGATACACCCGTCCAGTGGAAACAATAATGCAAATTTGCATGTTTTTGGCTTGGCCGATCCATTCTACGGCAGTATGTTTCCGGCATGAAAACGATAGTGAAGGACAAACCTGTTTCGTCGAAAGGGCAGGGTGAAACGATCCGGAGCGGACGCCAGCTCATGCAGTGGCGGCGCAGTATCGGAATCAATCGGCCCACTCTCGCCGCCCTAAGTGGTTGTTCGACCCGGAGCATGGCAACAAAAGAAGCCAAGGGAAGGCTCTCGCTTTCGAAAGAACGGGGGCTGAACGAAGCCTATCGCCTATTGCTTGGCCTTTGTGAAATCATGGAACCGGCAAACGTATCGAGCTGGCTCAGGCAACCCAACGAATGGCTGGCCGGGCATGCGCCAATGGAAGCCATCACACAGGGAAAATCCGACGAGGTCTGGCAACTGATCCATCACACCAAATCCGATGGATATTTGTAGCCTTCGAGAAACACGGAGCACCTCAACAGATCCAGGCCGAAGCGAGGGAAATCGTCAAGACAAGTTCCTTCCATTCTCACTTCTCACCATTTTGCGTTCCTTAGCGAACCATCCTCAACGCTACAGGTGCATTTCAGGCAAAACGATTATGGGCAAAATGATTATTCAAACTCCGATCCGCATCGAATTATTTTGCCCCAAATCATTTTGCCAAAATTCTATTGCTGCGTAGCCGCGTTAGAGCCTGTCCCAGTAGAGTGAGTTTTTAAATTGTTGTGATCGCGAACTTTTGAAGAGCGGGAAGACTCGTGGTCTCTGGCCGCATTAGGCTGGGTTTTGTGGATTATTTCCGGGTTCCAATACTTGGAAGAAAACCGGATACTAATCGGAGTCGGATCCCGTGCTTGGTTCTATCTGTTTTTTGTGTGCAATGTAGTTGTTGGTTGTTTTGTAAAGCATGGTTATTGCAAGTGCTTCGAATGCTGCAAAAATGGTTGCCCAGTAATAGTCTTGGATGGCGATAGACTTGGCTATCATAAAAAGGGATGCAATTACTCCAGGTACGAAAATGAGATACATGCCAAATACAACGATTGGTTTACTGGGTCCGCTCGTAGCTTGGCGATATGCAAATCCTTCGGTTTGAATTCTTCCCATTGGGGTATACGCTGAGTACGCACTAATTGGGGCACCGCATTTCTCACAGAAATCACGGGAGGCATCATTTTCATGTAGGCAGTTAATGCAAACTATAGATTCAGTTTCCATGTTTTTATCCATGCAGAATGGTTAGACAGAACAGATTGCAGTCGGGTGTCGAGGCTGCACCTGCCTCCTATTTCTACCAAGACAGGATATATGAAAGCACAATACAGGACAAGGGGAATGTCGGAGAAGGAACGGGAATATGGCGAGGCGAGTGCAGATGGATCAAAGCCACCGCATAGTGGCGGCTGTACTTTGCCGATTCATTTCCGGCTGTCCGACCGCGTGGGGCGGACATTCCTGTCTGCCCTCCCATGGTTTGCCCCGATTTTAAAATCTGTGAATATCTGCGCAATCTGTGGATTTCCTATTGGGTTACGACCCTGTCCTGCCGATTGCCCTGCCGAAAGGGTTCCAATCCTTGGAAGATTTCTGTAGCTTGCCCCGATTATTCAGGAAAACAGATGATTGATTTTATCCAGGTGGACAAAAGCTTCGGGGCACAAGAGGTGCTTAAGTCCGTAACGTTCCGGATCAACGCCGGGGAGCGCATTGGCGTGGTTGGCCCCAACGGGGCGGGCAAGAGCACGATCTTCGGGTTGATCAGCCACGACACCGAAGTGGACAAGGGCGATGTAGTCCTGCCGAAAAACATCCGCATCGGCTATCTCCACCAGCAGCTCAACCCCCACGCCGTCGAACAAAACCTGCTCGAATATGCCGAGGATTCCATCCCTGAACTCAAGACGATTCCGCAGACCATCCACGAACTCGAATCGCAAATGGCCAACTTCCAACCTTTGGAAAAAGAGCGGGCGCTCAAGCGGATTGGAAACCTCCAGCACGATTTCGAACACCTCGGTGGCTACGAAATGCGTAGCCGCGCCGAGGCCGCGCTCTGCGGGCTGGGTTTCAAGGTGGAGGAGTTCGGCAAACCCTTTTCCTCCTTCAGTGGCGGGTGGCAGATGCGCGCCGAGCTCGCCCGCACGCTGATTGCCTACCCGGATCTACTGATGCTCGACGAGCCGTCGAACTATCTCGACCTCCCGGCGGTCGAATGGCTACAAAAATTCCTGCGCGGGTTCGAGGGCACCATGCTGTTGGTCTCGCACGACCGCTATCTGTTGCGGTCGCTCGCCACCGTCACGCTCGAAATTGCCGGGGGTCGCGCCACGCGCTATTCCGGCGGCTACGACTACTATCTCAAGGAGCGCGAAGAGCGCATCCGCCACCAGCTCGCCGCCAAGAAAAACCAGGATCGTGAGCGCGAGCAGATCGAAAGCTTTGTCCGCCGCTTCCGCGCAAAGAGCACCAAGGCCGCGCAGGTACAGAGCCGCATCAAGCAACTCGAAAAAATGGAGGCCATCGAAGCACCCGCCACCGTCGCCAACCTCTCAAAAATTAGGATCGGCGAGCCGCCGCACTGCGGCCACGAAATCATTCGCCTCGAACAGGCCGGGATCACCTACGACCAAAAGCGTTGGATTTTCCAAGGGTTGGATCTGCACATCAACCGGGGCGAAAAGGTGGCGATCGTCGGCTACAACGGCATGGGAAAAACCACCTTGCTGCGCACCCTCGCCGGGGCGCTGGTGCCAAGCGCCGGAAAGCGCGTGCTCGGCCACAAGGTGGTGGTCGGCTACCAATCGCAGGACTTTGCCGAAACCATGCCGCCGCAAAAGAGCGTCTTCCATATCGTCAAAGACCAAAACCCTTCCGCCACCGAAGCCGACGTGCGCAAGCTGCTCGGCGGCTTTGGATTTAGTGGCGACTCCATCCAGAAAAAATGCGAAATCCTCAGCGGCGGCGAAAAGATCCGCCTCGCCTTCGCCCGCCTCTTCATTAACCCGCCCAACTTTCTCCTGCTCGACGAGCCGACCACGCACCTCGACGTCAACGGCCGCGAAGCGCTCGAAACCGCGCTCAAGGCATACAAAGGTGCCATCTGCGTCGTCAGCCACGATGTCACCTTTGTCCGCAACGTCGCCGAGCAGATCATTGCCATCGACGACACCGGCGTAACCCGCTACCCCGGTGGCTACGACTACTATCTGGAAAAGGTGGAGGAGCGGGGGGCAGGGAGCCGGGAGCCAGCGGTCGGAGGAGCGGTCGCCTCGCCGGTGGCGAAGCCCGCCGCCAAAGGCAAGGATGCGCGCAAGGCGCGGGCGCAGCAGCGCGAGGCCGAAAAGCAACTGCGCAAAATCGAAAAGAAGGTGGACGAACTGACCGAAGAGCAGACCGCCCTCACCGACGAAATGATGGCGCGGCGCGATGCCGACTTTGCCGCCATCAACAGCCGTCTCGCCAAGATCCAGTCCGAGATCCAATCCCTGGAAGCCCGCTGGGAAAAAACCGCCGAAGAGCTGGGGTAGGTCGAAGCTCTGCTTCGGCTCCCGTCCAAGGGGTGACCCCTTTTTTGTCCTGTCTTTTAGACAATGTTGGTGACGCGGTAAAAAGGAAAGAGGCGTGAGAAATAATAGACTGGCGTCTTTTCACGGAGTGGTAGATTTGTCGCTACCTTTCCCTCGATTGCTCGATTACGGGATTGGCTCCTTGGACGGAATGTTCAAAGTGCAGACC
>WFRA01000051.1 GCA_015486775.1 Kiritimatiellales bacterium
AAACAGGGCCGTGTCTGCATCGTCGGCCTGACTGGCGGGAAAAAAGTGGAGCTCGACTGGGACAAGTTTGCCTTTAAAGCTCTGGCGGTGGTTTTCAACCTTTCCACCTTCTACACCTCTTGGGACAAATCGATCGAACTGATCGCCGCCGGGCGGATCGAGGCCGAAAAATTGGTGACGCATAAAATGAAACTGGAGGAGTGGGAAACGGCGGTCGAGGCAATCGAGAACCTTGAGGCGATCAAGGTCGTGCTGGTTCCCTGATTTTCAATCCGAGGAGATGAAGATGAAGAATGAAATTGGTTTCGGTGTTGTTGGAGCAGGCTTGATTGCCCCGTTCCATCTCAACGCCATTAAGGACTCCGTCGGCGGACGGGGGGTCGGAATTTTTGATATCAACAAGGAAGCCGCCCAGAAAATGGCGGATCAGTTCGACCTGAAGGTCTACGATTCGCTAGAAGGGCTTTTAGCAGATCCTGAGATTCATGTGGTTTGCGTGGCAACCCCCAACCACCTCCATCGCGACATCGTTCTTGCGGCGGCCGCCGCCGGAAAGCATGTGCTCACCGAAAAACCACCGGCCATGAGCCTAGCAGAAACGGATGAAATGATCGCCGCATGCGAAAAGGCTGGCGTCAAGTTTGGCTGCTTTGTCCAGTGCCGCATCCGCAAGGCGATCCAAGCCATGAAGCAGGCGGTCGACAGTGGGCGGCTGGGAACATTGTTGCGGGCCGACGCCTACATGAAATGGTTCCGACCTTTGGAATACTACACCTCCGACGGGTGGCGCGGGCAGCGTCAATCTGGTAGTGGCGTAACCGTAGCGCAGGGTTTTCACTATATCGACCTGCTTCAATACTTGGCCGGTCCAGCTGTTCGGCTCGAAGCCAAGATGGAAAATCTCAACCATCCCGGAATTGCGTTGGAGGACGATGCCGTTGCATTTGTGGAATATGCGAATGGAGCCAAGGGAATCATTCAGCTTTCCACCGCCCTGTGGCCAGGAACCGACATCCGGATCGAGCTTAATGGAACCGAAGGCACCGCCATTATGGTGGGCGAAACCATCGAGACATGGAAGTTCCGCGACGAACGCCCGGAGGACGAGGAGATCCGCAACCTCGGCGATGCATCGCAGGCGACCGGCGCAGGCGGCGCAGCCGATTTTGGCCACTCCGACCACACGGTTGTCGTTCAGGATATGATCGACTGCATCGGCACAGAGAACGAGGTCGTCATTCCCGTCGGGGATGTGCGACCGTCGCTCGAAATCATTTTGGCCATGTACCAGTCCGCCCATCGCGGGGAGCCTGTCGAATGGCCGGTTGCAGACGACCCTTCCGCATGGTAGCGGGATCTACGACCAGCTGGCCATTGTCAAGGAAGCCGTTGCGGGCTTTCTGAGCAGATCGAGGGGATCGGCGCTGCTCGATGCGGTGAGCCAGAACGATGCGCTGTTGCGCGATATGGCGGAGGCCATGGCGGCGCAGGGCTGTGTCCAGATGCGCGGCAGGAGGTGCTTTTCCCGCGAAAACCTCGCCCAACCCTGGGATGGAAGGTCTGGTTCTGTCCGGGAAACAACCGGTTCGCACGAATCTTGAAAAGAATGCAGGCTAGCACTCATTATGGGAGCGTTTTTCGGCACCCGATTCGTCCGGCGGGCGGAAGATTGCGGGCATAGCAGGCATGTCCTGTTTTGGCTTTATTCCCCTGCCCCGCAAGGCTACTCTCTCCGGGTTTGATCGAACGTTTCAACAGAGGGCGGTGGAGCATGGATAGGATAGTTGGAGTTATTCCCTCGCGCTGGGGGTCGACGCGGTTTCCGGGCAAGAGCTTGGCACCGATCGCGGGCAAGCCGATGATCCAGTGGGTGGTCGAGCGCGTGAAGCAGGCAAAGCGACTGGAGGCGGTCGTGGTGGCCACGGACGATGCGCGGATTGCCGAGTGTGTCCAGACTTTGGAAATCCCGGATGTGCAGGTGGCGATGACCCGCGCCGACCATCCATCGGGTACCGACCGCATAGCGGAGGCGATCCGAGGATTGGAAGCCGATGCAGTGATTAATGTGCAGGGCGACGAGCCGCTGATTGATCCGGCTTTGATCGACGAGCTGGCGGAGGTGATCGCCTCGGGCGAGTGGGACATGGCCACGGCTGCCACACCGATCGAAAATGACGAGGATATTTTTGATCCGTCGGTGGTGAAGGCGCTGTTCAACCGCCATGGGCGGGCGCTCTATTTTTCGCGAGCCGCGATCCCGCACATCCGCGAACCAGAGGGAGTTCCAAAGGCTGGAATCTATTGGCGGCACATCGGCATCTACGCCTACCGCCGCGACTACCTGCTGCGCCTGGTGGCCGAGCCGCCCTGCGCGCTGGAAAACCTCGAAAAGCTCGAACAGCTCCGCGCGCTCGACATGGGCTGCCGCATGAAGGTGGTCCGGACGCGCGACTTCGGTATCGGGGTCGATACTCCCGAAGACGTGGCCAAGGCGGAAGTGCTGCTGCGCGAAGCGGGCTATATCCAGTAGGGTCGATCCTCGCGGACGGGGCGCGGCGGGAACACCCGCTCCCCCTGCTTGTTGAAGTGCTTTCCCTGCGGGAGCTTCCGCAGCTGCTCGAGAATGTCGAGCAACCATTTATGCGACGCCTTGTATTGGATGATCTCCCCACGCTCGTCCGTGACCACCACCAGAAAGCCGCCATACTTGGTGCCGTGCATGGGCGAGGCATCACGGAAGGCCATGGATTGGATCCGGACGGGCTTGGGGCTCGAGAGCGTGAACATTCCCTTGCTTTCCCCGGAGGGGACAAAACCCGCTTTCTGGTAGTCGAGGAGGACATAGTTGTCGCCATCGACCTCTTCGCCGATGGCGAAAAACTCGACGGTCAGCTCGTGGGAATAAACCTTGGCCACGGTCGGCTTCAAGTTGGCCTTGAAAGTGAAATCTGTGATCCGTAGCGGGCGCTGGTTCCCCTCATAGGGGCTG
Source organism: Kiritimatiellales bacterium (assembly GCA_015486775.1). Lineage (GTDB taxonomy): Bacteria > Verrucomicrobiota > Kiritimatiellia > Kiritimatiellales > Pontiellaceae > Pontiella. Next base: position 2,990 of record WFRA01000051.1, read on the forward strand.
GTGGGCGGCGGTGCCACATATTGACCCTGCTTCGAAAAATTGATCTTGAACTTCGGGGGATCGGAAAATTCGATAAAAGCCCTATCCTCCTTAGAGAGCTCGTCGCGCGGGTATTTTTTTTGCCGCCCCGATGCGGTCTTCAAGACCACTTTGCCGCCGAGGGTCATCACATAGCTGGCCTCGAACGGCTTTCCGCTCTCCGGAGTCCATGTTCGGAGCGCCGACGGATCGGCAATCTGGAGCGACTCGACCTGATTACTGGCGGAAGCCTGCATCCCGCGTTTTTCGCCCAGATTCGAAGGCACCTCGTAGTCGCAGAAAACCGGCCCGTTGGTAAGGCAGGCATCCCCCGCATCCAGATCGTCCGCGATGGTCTCCTGCAGATCCAGCGAAAGCGGTGCCGTTTTGAAAAGAGGGAGCGTGGGGCCGCCGCGGTCGGGGTTCCGGGGATATTTCTCCCCCTTCACCTCGACGGTCAGCAAGGCTTGGAAAATCCCGCCGGGAATCTCCGCAATCAAGATTTCGAGATCGTGCGGCTTGCCCGCTTCGAGCGTGATCCAGTCGCCCACGGTGGAAAGGTTGTCCCCCAGCCAATACATGCGCGACTGCGGCGAGCTGGTCTGCCAGGAGGAGATGGGCTGGCAGTCGAAGTCCTTGCCATCGCGCGGATAGGGGGCGTGCAGCACCACCTTCCCGTCCAC
>WFRA01000052.1 GCA_015486775.1 Kiritimatiellales bacterium
ATCGACCATTTTGTTGACGCCAACAAAATGGTCGGAAACCCGGTGTCCAGAGACTTCGCAGGCGGTTTTTGCCTTGGAGGTGGCCGAGTTGAAGTTGCGCCATTCCCCATATCCCAGCAGATGCTGGAGATCGCGGGCGAGCCAGTATTCGACCCCGGATTCGGTCTGCTGGGCATTGGCTTCGAAGGTGCCGGTCAAGCTTTGGACGAGTTCCGTTTTCATGCGTTCTCTTCCCCGACGGTTTCTTCCGATGTCTGGATCTCCTCGTCGAGCGCGGCGACGGACTGCTCTTCGGTGACCTCCGCCTCGTCCTTCTGTTCGGCCAGCTCCTCTTCCATTTCCGGGAAGGTTTCGGTGGTCTCCTTTTTCTTTTCGTCCACCGGCATGGCGCGCCTGAGCTCCTGGCTACCGGGCAGGTCGTCGATAGTGTTGATTCCAAAGTGCTCCAGAAAGCGCTGCGTGGTGCCGAAGAGCCAGGGGCGTCCCGGAAGCTCGCTGCGACGCACGACGCGCACGAGCTGCATGTCGATCAGCTTGCGCAGCACGGCATCGACCGACACGCCGCGCACCTCCTCGATCTCCGAGCGCAGGCAGGGTTGGCGGTAGGCCACGATGGCGAGCGTTTCGAGCGCCGGCTTGGAGAGGCGCATGGTCTGGTTCTTTTCGAGCAGGGCGCGGACAAACGGGCCGCAGGCGGCATCGTTCTGCAAGCGGTAGGCTTCGGCCACCTTGGCCAGGGAGAGCCCCAGCTTGTGCTTTTCGAGCTCCTCCCGAAGCTCGTCGAGCGCCCCTTCGATCTGCTTGTCGGTCGCTTTGGCATACTGCTCGTATGGCCCGCCGAATCCGCTGCCCGTCTCGATCATCGCCTTGCGGATGCGCTTGACGGAGAGCGGCTCCTTGGCCGCAAACAGCAACGCCCCGACAATCTGTTTCAGTTCTGGAAGTACATCTACCGTGCTTTCGCTCATTCCTCACACTCCAGTTTTTCCGACAAAACGATTTTACGCTAGAACAATTCCTGTTCTTCCGGCTCCTCGGGCAGGAGTTCGTCCGGTTGGCGCGGTTCCACCATGATCTGGCCAAAATGCTCGTCCTGCACCGCCGCGATACGGTTTAGCTTGATCAGTTCGAGCACCGCAAGGAACGTGCAGACAATCTCCTGCCGCGAGTTCATGCCCGTGAACAGATCCGTGATGCTCAGCCGCTTGGCGATCTTCAGGTTTTCGATGATATAGGTCACCTTCTGCGCGACGGTGTGCTCCTCGGCGAAGATTTCCTGCAAGTCCTCCTCCTGCACCCGACCGAGCGCCTCGTTGAGCGACGAGATCAGGTCGAAGATGCTCGCATCGCGCAGATCCACGTCCGGTGGCGCACCCAGCTCGACATGTTCGCTCTCGCGGCCAAAGACATTCTCCATGTGCAGTTCGAGATCTTCGAGGTGGTTGGCGGCATCCTTGAACTTTTTGTATTCCACCAGCTGGCGAACCAGATCCCAGCGCGGATCCTCCTCGTCCTCCTCGTCCATGTCAGGTCGCGATTCCACCGGCAGCAGCATGCGGCTCTTGATGAGCATCAGCGTCGCCGACATCACGATAAAGTCGCCCGCGATGTTCAGGTCGAGCACCTTCATCAGCTTCAGGTATTCCATGTACTGGTCGGTAATCCGCCCGATCGGAATATCGTAGATATCCACCTCGTCCTTTTTGATCAGGTACAAAAGCAAATCCAGCGGTCCCTCGAACACCTCGAGCATGACCTTGTAGTCGTCTTTAATCAGTTCCATTTGTGAACTCATCTTATTGCAGGACGATTGATGACAGGACTATTTCACGCACTGAATCCGAATAGTCCTGTTATCAACCGTCCTGTTAAAACTCTCTATTCCAGTCCGACGGCATGCCGGGCTTTGTCCAGTGTTTCACGCGCAAGTGCCCGGGCCTTTTTCGCGCCGGTTTCCAGCACGTCGTTCACATAATCCATATCGGCGGCGAGTTCGGCGCGCCTTTCGCGCATCGGGCCGAAATATTCGTTGATCTTGTCGAGCAGGGCGGTCTTGGCGTGGCCATAGCCCATGCCGCCGGCGCGGTAGCGTTCCGCGAGCTCGGCCAGCTCCGTCTCGGTGGCGAAGAGCTTGTAGAGCGCGAAGACGTTGCAGGTTTCCGGATCTTTTGGGTCTTCGAGCTCTTTGCTGTCGGTCAGGATTTTCATCACCCGCTTCTTGAGCGGCTTGCCTTCCTGGAAAATCTCGATGGTGTTGTTGTACGATTTCGACATCTTTTGCCCATCGACCCCCGGCACCACCGCCACGTCAGCGCGGATGGAGGGTTCCGGGATGGTGAACACCTCGCCGAAGGTGTTGTTGAAGCGGATCGCCAAGTCGCGCGTCACCTCGACGTGCTGCTTCTGGTCGCGCCCCACCGGCACCACGTTGGATTGCACCGCCAGGATGTCGGCGGCCATCAGCACCGGATAGGCAAAGAGGCCGTGCGACGCCGCAATGCCCTTGGCGGTCTTGTCCTTGTACGAATGGCAGCGCTCCAGCAACCCCATCGGGCAGAGGGTGGAGAGCAACCAGGCCAGCTCGTGCACCTCCGGCAGGTCGCTCTGGCGATAGAACGCCGTCTTGTTTGGATCGATCCCGCAGGCGAGGAAGTCCAGCGCCACGTCCTCGGTCATCTGCCGCAGCGCGGCGGCATCCTGCACCGTCGTCATGGCGTGGTAGTTGGCGATGAACAGGTAGGCGTCGCCCTGCTCCTGCAGCTCGATCGCCGGTTTCATCATCCCAAAATAGTTACCGATATGCAGCTTGCCCGAAGGCTGTATGCCCGAAAGTATCCTCATCCTGTTTTTTCTCCTAATAGCGTATTGCGTGTCCCGTGATTGGCCGTCCCTAACTTCCTGTCTTTGGGCGAACATGGTATTTCGCCGACTCCTCCGCAACCATCATTTGTTCCGGGCCGCCTGTTCCAGTCAGCCTGCGGGGGCTACGCTTGACCAGCCGATCGGCCAGGTGTTGCTCTGTTTTGCGGAGATCCTCGCAGATGCGATGCAGATCGCTGCCGAACCGTTGCGTATGCGCCATGCGGTGCTTCCGTATTTCACCAATAATCGAATTTTTCATTTTCTACCCATCTCCAATCAGTTCGTCTGGCGATACCAATTCAGGACAGACCCAGCCTGTTCCTTCAACAATTTCGCGGATTTTAGTTCGGGTGAAAGGGTTATTGATGTGGGAAAAATTCCATGTCGCTAGAAACTCGATTCCAGCCATGGCGGCCAGCGCAATATGAAGAGCATCTTCTGGGTATGCCTCCGGAATGCCACGTTTCCTAACCAATCTATCGGCAAGTTCTTCGGCGGCGGGAGTGGTTTCGACAACAGAAAACCCTGCGATAGCCTCAAGTCGACGTTTCGCCTGCCCAGCATCGCCCCTCTCCGCTTCTTGGACGACCAGAGCGGATACAAAAGGCTCGAACTCGGAGCCAAGGCGTTGCCAAAACTCGCAGGTCGCTTGCTGATGGCCGGCAATGACTACGTCCCGGCTCGCCCGTGCGGTGTAGTAGCTAACCACAGTTGTTTCAATGTAGACGGCAACCATCTTAAAGATTCCCCCTCCTCTCTTTTCCTCGCGCAACGGAGTTAATTATTGTTTTTCATGGCATCGATCTGGGTTTCGAGCGCGGGGGTCAGCCACATCTGCTGCGTGATCCTGAACTTCCCTGAGTCGGAAAAGGCTTTTTCCACCGCGATGCGGTCCCGGGTGAGGTAGGTCTTGAGCAGGAGCACGTGGTTTTCGCCAAAACCCGAGATCGAAAGCTCGGGGCTTTCCAGCCCGATGGCCTTGAGCTCCTTTTCCAGCTCGGCCTTGAAGGTTTCCGGGTCGTCCCCTTCGCCATTGAAGATAAAGAGGTGGGGGCGGCTAGAGGGCATGTCCAAGTATTTCTCCGCATGGGGCGGGGGCTTGCCGGCCAGATCCTCGTAGATTTCGTAGATGGCGACGTTGTCGCCCTCGGCCAGTTTCTGATCCAAGATCTGCGCCACCTGCTCCCGGTTTTTTTCCAGGGATTGGACAATGCGTTCGTAGAGCCCCTGCTCCCGGTTGGTGGAGGCCACGTCGACCAGCAGCTCCACGATCTCCGGCGACTTGTCCTGGATCTGGGTGATGCCGTGGTAGACCGCGCTGTAGCGCACGTCGGGCGACTCGTCCTTGGCCAGCTTGACCAGCAGTTCGACGGCCTCGGGGTTCGGGGTTTCCTTTCCTTCCACAAAGTTTTCGCCGAGCAGGCGCGCGGTCACGCTGCGTACCGGGGTGGCGGGGTCGTCGGAGCAGGCCTTGAAGCCCGGCAGGCAGGATTCGTCCACGCCGCCCTTCAGCTTGTGCTGCGTGATCATGGCCAGGGAGTGCAGGCGCAGGCCCGAGGTGCCGATCACCAGCATCTCCTGGATGGTGATGACCTTCGGACCGACTGGCGCGTTCGTGGCCGGGGCGTTGGTTTGCGCCACCGTTGCGGTGGCCGCGGCGAGCGTTAGGCAAAGGATTCTTTTCGTCATGGTCTCTCTCCTGAGTTTCTAAACGGGTCAAGATAGGCAAGAAGCCCGCCGAAAACAAGAAAACCTTTGCAAGCGATTCCCTTCCGTGCGACGCTGTGGCCTTTGCAGGTGGATCAATCAACAGGAGAAGGGGATGAAGAGGATCAAAAGCGTTTGTGTCGCGGTTTCGCTCGGCGTGGTTTCGGGCGGTCTAGCCCAGACGGTGCCAACCGTCGAAAAACCAGTTGTGCTGAAGGAAGCCATACTCTCCATCACGATCCCAGATCTGCATGGACTGATCGGCGGGGTCGGCTCCGTGGCCGCGCAGGTCTCGCCCATGATGAAC